>JADJLG010000001.1:300000-542500 GCA_016710235.1 Saprospiraceae bacterium | reverse complement strand
TATACAGCCCGTACCGCAAACCGACACAGGTAGTCGAGGAGAGAATCCTAAGGCGCTCGAGTGAGTCATGGCTAAGGAACTAGGCAAATTAGTCTCGTAACTTCGGGAAAAGAGACCCCCACTTCGGTGGGGCGCAGAGAAATGGCCCAGGCGACTGTTTAGCAAAAACACAGGACTCTGCAAAAACGAAAGTTGAAGTATAGGGTCTGACACCTGCCCGGTGCTGGAAGGTTAAGGAAGGGGGTTAGCGCAAGCGAAGCTCTTGACTGAAGCCCCAGTAAACGGCGGCCGTAACTATAACGGTCCTAAGGTAGCGAAATTCCTTGTCGGGTAAGTTCCGACCTGCACGAATGGTGTAACGATCTGGGCACTGTCTCAGCCATGAGCTCGGTGAAATTGAAGTATCGGTGAAGATGCCGGTTACCCGCCACGGGACGAAAAGACCCCGTGCACCTTTACTATAACTTCACATTGTGCTTGAATAAAGGATGTGTAGGATAGGTGGGAGACTTTGAAGTGGTCACGCTAGTGGTCGTGGAGTCATCGTTGAAATACCACCCTTCCTTTATTTAGGTTCTAATCCCGCACCCGCGGGAGACAGTGTGTGGTGGGTAGTTTGACTGGGGTGGTCGCCTCCTAAAGAGTAACGGAGGCTCGCAAAGGTGCCCTCAGCATGGTCGGTAATCATGCGAAGAGCGTATTAGTATAAGGGCGCTTGACTGAGAGAGCGACGGCTCGATCAGGTACGAAAGTAGGCTAAAGTGATCCGGTGGTTCCGCATGGAAGGGCCATCGCTCAAAGGATAAAAGGTACGCCGGGGATAACAGGCTGATCTCCCCCAAGAGCTCATATCGACGGGGAGGTTTGGCACCTCGATGTCGGTTCGTCACATCCTGGGGCTGAAGAAGGTCCCAAGGGTTCGGCTGTTCGCCGATTAAAGTGGCACGTGAACTGGGTTCAGAACGTCGCAAGACAGTTCGGTCTCTATCTGTGGTGGGCGTTGTAATATTGAAGGGAGCTGACTCTAGTACGAGAGGACCGAGTCGGACGTACCTCTAGTGTATCTGTTGTGCCGCCAGGTGCAGCGCAGAGTAGCTATGTACGGACTAGATAAGCGCTGAAAGCATCTAAGCGCGAAGCTATCCTTAAGATGAGTATTACTGGGGTCGTAGAAGACGACTACGTTGATAGGCTACAGGTATAAGCGTAGTAATACGTTCAGCTGAGTAGTACTAATTACCCCAAAGCTTCCTTTTTTTATTATTTTCTTGCTCATTTTCTCTCCAACCTTTTTTTTATTTGTTACCCACAAATAATATTCTAAAATATATCCTCTTTTGAGGAAAAAGTTTTAGGTGGCTATAGCGTGGGGGTTCCACCTCTTCCCATTCCGAACAGAGAAGTTAAGCCCCATTGCGCCGATGGTACTGGACTAAATCCGGGAGAGTAGGTCGCTGCCGTTTTTTTTAAATAAGCCTTGGTCATTTGACACAAGGCTTTTTTTTTACCTATATCCTCAGTAAGTAACGCTAAACTGAATGAGAATGAATACACTGCTGATGAGACTAGAAACCTGCACTAATAACATTGTTGCCAGGCCTGATTCAATTCTGATAGAATTTGTGCTTTCTTGTAATAATAATTTTTTAATCTCATACTATACACTTTGAAAATCTTAATGTACTCAGTTTGAATACAAATTAGTATTGAAGCAAAGGCATAATGGAGCAATATCAAACATCCATATACCTATGGCAATAGTACTAATGAAGTGCTTTTTGCGGATTCAGAATTCATCGTAATAAAAAATAAAAATGAACAACCTCTCATCAAAGTGATGAATGTGCGTCTTGGGTAAAATCTACGAGCAGGCATTTTGGACAAGCGAAGTGTGTGATTATTATAATCAAAGCCAATTTTACTCTGGCTCTTCTTCTGGATGCTTTTTTCTACTGATGAAGGTAAGATTTGGTAAAGGAAAGGAACTTTTGGTATTTGTAATGGTTTAACCATTTGCAAGGAATCCTTTTCGCTGCTACCAATGATGGTATAATTATGTTAATACTTGCATTGGTTTGTGGGAGCGCCTAGCTTTGAAAAGGGAAGAAATTGGTTAAATCTATTATAATCAGTCTGCAAATAAGATGTATATCTTGAACTTTTGCACTGCAAAGAATTCCCTGGATTTTTGTTTAACAATTGAAAATTTCAATTCACCCTCTTTCTCTAAAGTTATTTCAACCCAATTTGAAGGAGATACCATGTTACTTTACAGCAGTAGCAGGGTGTATGTCTCATTGAACAGGGATTCAACTTTTAAGCCTTTAAGTTATTTATCTGAAGCATCCTATAGTTCTGTTTATATAAATGGCGATGATTTATTCGTTTCCTTTCGAAAATTTCAAAGTCCTTCTGCAGAAGGAATATATTGGTATTATTTTCAGACTAAAATGTGAGTAAATTTTAATAATGGTTTAAGTAATAATAACATTCAAATTGCACGCCACAATGGTGTTGATAAATATTATACGCTGCACAAAAGTGACGATTTTGTTGTAAAGTTATTCGTAACCAAATTGAATAAAGGTGAAGCGGCTACAGATACATACAGGAAGTTCAATGAAGATAATTTTGGCAAATTTATTGATGGTAACTTTAATTTTATTTGCCAATTTGAATAGATAGAAGTATTACATCATTTTGGACAATTTGTAATACATTGCAAGCTTCAAATGAAATAAAATTGAATCATGTTCCAACCGGTTATTACTTGGTTTAAGCCTGGCAAAACATTGAAGCATTTCATACTAAAATCTTTTATTTGAATAAATAATACAACGGAATATTCTAATTCAGATTCGTTTGAAATTAATCAGCAATTATAAACTAATTTTCGAGGGTGGTATATATTAAACACTACGACGGAAGGTAAATTTTTATATGCTAAGCCTAAGAGTTTCTTTCTCAAATACATTACAATTTAACTGATTTGAGTTGACATCAAAGTTTTTTACAATGGCTTGATTTTAATAATTGCGGCTCTTCCTTTGGAAGCTAATCCAGCCTTAGTAACCCGAATTTTGATTTGAGATTCTACGTATGAGACAA
The DNA here is from genome assembly GCA_016710235.1 of Saprospiraceae bacterium. Lineage (NCBI taxonomy): Bacteria > Pseudomonadati > Bacteroidota > Saprospiria > Saprospirales > Saprospiraceae > Saprospiraceae bacterium. The sequence continues at coordinate 539,392 of JADJLG010000001.1, read as the reverse complement.
ATGTGTAATAATTACAAAATTGCAATAACTTAGTATTTGATATAACTGGATGGTTCGTAATGCGAGAATTGATCGAGCGATTTCACGCGATTTTGATAAGCATAGTTCAACTGGAATATTTGGTTTAAAAACATGATATCTAGTACTTTAGTCTAGTGACTTAAACTTAGACCATATGAAATTACAAAGCTATAAGGTTATAGTCTTCCTCGTGTAGATGGTTATATTGTGGTTCGATTGGTATGCAAAAATCTCCAAGAAACAGATTCGTAAGGTGAAATATCTGCTATCTAATACTGGAATTAGGATTTTATTAAGAACTATTTTTGTCTGTATTTCGTTAAGGAAAGCAGTATAAATACAAGTGGCTTTGGGTAAATTTTCAAATATATTTTACTATACCTGCATTTTTGTTCTCAGCTGGATAGACCTAAATTCCCAGGTTTCCAATGCCACCGTTATATCGATCATTAATTCCGGCTTCGAGGGTGAAGCAGGATGTTGCAAAACCCCTATGGGATGGATCAATTGCGGTCATGCAGGAGAAACCCCACCTGACATCCAGCCCGAACTCTCAATTACCGGCCATGCATTGTTTGGCGTCACCAAAATTCCTTATGAAGGAAAAACCTATGTCGGGATGGTGGTTCGATCCAATGAAACCTGGGAACGTGTATCTCAGAGACTTACTTCTAAGATGTTGAAAGGACAATGTTATTCCTTTTCGATTTTTGCTTGTCGCTCAGATTCTTACCTTTCCGCACAAAAAGAGAACGAGAACGTGCTTCTGGAGTATACGACTCCAGTTGTCCTTCGAATTTGGGGTGGTGAGGCTTATTGCCATCAAAAGGAACTATTGGGTGAATCTAAGTTGGTGGATAATCTGGATTGGGAGATGTTCCAATTTGAATTACGCCCAAAAACGGATTTGGAATACTTTGAAATCGAAGCATTTTACAAAACACCTGTGCTCTTGCCTTACAATGGGAATGTATTGATTGATCAAGCATCGGATTTGGTACCTATTCCTTGTCCGGGAACACCTGATTACAAAAACTATCTTGCACAAAAAGAAAAGCAGCTAGCACAAGTCAAGAAAAAAGTAGATTCCCAAAAACCTAGCTCAAAACCGCCAGCAAATAGCCTTCCGGTAGCACAGCAAAAAAGCGAAACTAAAATATTAAAGCAACTTGATTCGAAGTCAGTTAAAGTAGGGCAAACCATAAAAATCGAGAAATTGTATTTTGACATTGATAGCTCGAGAATCAAACCTGAATCCTACACTGTATTGAACGAAGTCTATGATTTTCTGCTTAAAAATCCAAGTATCAAGATAGAAGTTGGAGGACATACCAATAGTCGCCCTTCGCCAGACTTTGCAGATAGGTTGTCGACACGAAGAGCACAGGCTGTGAGAGATTATCTGGTGGAATTGGGAATTGACTCAACCAGAATTAATTTTAAAGGATATGGAAAGAGATCGCCAATCGCTAGCAATTCAACTCCGGAAGGAAGAGCATTGAACCAAAGAGTCGAAATTAAAATATTGTCCGTACTGTAAGAGGATCAAAAAATCTTGGCAATACGTTGCGCAAAATTGTATCTTCGCAATAGAGACATTCCTTCAAGAATTAAAAGATTTAAATTCCAAAATCAGTAAATGAGAGGTCGCAATAACTCATGAATTGCGGCCTTTTTTTATTTATTTGGAGATGAAGTTCCTTTTTTTGAATCTATAAATGCATTGACAAAGATTATTTTATCTTACAAGAAAAAATAGACTTTTGTCCAATAAACCCTTCATACTGATCACCTATTTGGATAGGACCTACACCGGCCGGAGTACCTGTAAAAATTAAGTCATTTACCTGAAGAGTAAAAAACTGAGAAATGTAGTTAATTATATGGTTCGGTTTGAAAAGCATGTCCTTGCTGTTCCCTGATTGAACGATATTTTTGTTTTTTGTTAGGGAAAAAGCAATATCATCTAATCGAGAATCTGAAATTTCAATCATCTCTCCCAATACTGCGGAATGATCAAAGGCCTTGGCGATCTCCCAGGGATGGCCATTTTTTTTACATTTTTCTTGAATGTCACGAGCCGTAAAATCGATGCCCAGACTGAAGTGTGATATGTATTCCAAAGCTTTGTTCACTGCAACACACTTGGCTTTTTTTCCAATCTTAAGTACCAATTCAACTTCAAAGTGAATTTGCTTGCTGAAGTTTGGAAAATAGAAGTCCTTATTGTCCCTGAGTAAAGCTGTATTGGGTTTCATAAAAATTAAAGGTTCAGCAGGAACAGGATTGTTGAGTTCCTGAGCATGCAAAACATAATTGCGCCCTACACAAAATATAGACATCTGAAATTCAATTGAAATCCAAAAAATCGAACCACCAATTCGATCATTTTTAAAAATCGAATGTAAGTTTACTGTTTGTCCAACCTGCTGTGATGCTGAGAATAACCAAAGTATATTACAATCCCAACAACAAGCCAAACCAACAATCTGGACCAGTTGGCCCAGCCCAGACCAAATATCATTGCCAAACAAACTAGTGCACCCAAAATAGGTACCACGGGTACCCAAGGGGTTTTAAAAGGCCTACTTGCATCCGGATCTGATTTTCGCATGACAATGACACCAATACATACCAGGACAAAAGCGAATAAAGTACCAATACTCGTCATGTCACCGACAACATCTCCTGGTAATAAAGCACCAAAAAATCCAACGAAAATAAATAATAAAATATTCGATTTCCATGGTGTGTGGAATCGAGGATGAATTTCTGAAAAAATAGGAGGGAGCAAGCCATCACGACTCATCGAATAGAAAACTCTGGATTGTCCTAATAACATTACCAAAATGACTGATGAAAATCCAGCCAAAATTGCCAAAGTGATCAAGTTGGCAAGCCATCCATAACCATGCATATAAGTTTGAATAGCCCAAGCTACAGATGCTTCATGACCAGGACCATTGACGCCAAAATCCTTATAATTTGCAACACCTGTGAGGACATAAGAAAAAAGAATATATAAGATGGTGCAAAATACAAGAGAGCCGAGTATGCCTATAGGCATACCCACCTGAGGCTTTTTGGCTTCCTGGGCAGCCGTAGATACTGCATCGAATCCTATATATGCAAAGAAAACAATACCTGCTCCCCTTAATACTCCTGACCAGCCGAATGAACCAAAAACACCGGTGTTATCCGGTACAAACGGAACATGATTGACCGGATTGATGAATGACCAGCCCAAGAGAATAAACATAAGTACGATTGCAACTTTGATGATGACAATAATATTATTAACCAATGCAGATTGGGATGTACCGCGTATCAAGATGAGGGAAAGGACCAATAAAATGAATACTGCGGGCACATTCATTATGCCGGATACTCCCGCAGCTGAGGTTTGCATTGGAGAATGACACCACTGGTAGGGTATCGAGGTGTTAAAATAGGATTGCAGCAGGTTATTGAGGTATTCTGACCAAGCAATTGATACTGTAGCTGCACCTAAGGCATATTCAAGGACTAGGTCCCAACCTATAATCCAGGCCACCAGCTCTCCCATTGTCGCATAGCTATAAGTATAAGCACTACCTGCAACAGGGATCATTGAAGAAAACTCAGCATAGCAAAGTCCTGCCAAAGCGCATCCCAGACCCGCAATGACGAATGACCAAACTACACCCGGACCGGCATGTGAGCCTGCAGCTGCAGCTGTCCGCACAAAAATTCCGGCTCCGATAATGGCTCCAATTCCAAGAGCAACCAAGGCAAATGTACCCAAGGTTCTTTTAAGACCTTTTTCATCAGGTTGGGCGTCAGCAATAAGTGCTGTCAATGATTTTTTTCGAAATAGGTTTGACATACGATAGTAAAAGTTGGTTTTTCTGAAATCTAAAAGTAATCATTATTCATCATTGGGTATTTTTTTTTAAAAATTTCATTTGACGCTGTTAAGAATATGCAATGATCTAAAACAGTATTTATATATTTACTATTATATTATATGTAGTAATTGGATAAACAGTATATTAAGTATTAAAATAAAAATTACATTCAATTCGCTATTTTGGTGCTCAGAGCGTATATTTGCCCATCTTTCGATGTTTATCCATTAGTTTATTGGTATGTGCATACGAAATGATAGTGTTTCAACGATTAGAATATAAATAAGCAGTTCGTAATATGTTTTTGACATTCTTGTTACAAATCGACACCACCGGTACAGGTACTTCAATGGCATCCAAGAATATTTTTGATATCATTCTTCAGAGTGGTCCGCTTGGTGTAGGGATCATTGCGATTCAAGTATTACTTGTGGTAGTTGCATTGTATATTTTTATAGAAAGATTTCTGACTATCAAAGCTGTGGTGAAGGAAGATGATAGGGTGATGCAAAATTTGAGAGCCAATATCGGAAGTGGAAACATAGCGACTATTCAGAGTATCTGTGCATCCAGTGATACTCCGCTTGCTCGAATGGTCGAAAAAGGCTTGCAAAGACTTGGACGTCCCATGCCTGAAATTGAGAATGCAATAGAAAATGTGGGTCGTGTAGAAACTTTTAGATTGGAGAAAAAAGTGAATTATTTGTCACTCATAGCTAGATTGGCCCCTATGTTTGGATTCCTTGGAACGATCATGGGAGTTATCAAAATTTTCTATGACATATCGTTGACAGACAATCTTTCAGTAGGGGTAATTTCAGGTGGTCTTTACCAAAAGATGCTTACATCTGCAGGAGGATTGTTGGTAGGTATCATTGCATTCATCGGTTACTATTTCCTAACAATGATGCTGGATGAAGAAGTGAATAAATTAGAGCGTAGCAGTATTGAGTTCATGGATATGCTACATACACCGGTTAAATAAAGTAAATCTGCATCAATGAATATAAGAGGCAGAAAAAAGGAAGGAGCTGAGTTGAGTGTCGAATCACTCAATGACATCATGTTTTTTCTATTGTTGTTTTTCTTGATTGTATCTACACTTGCCAATCCGAACGTAATCAAGTTGATGTTGCCATCATCTAAGCAAAGTGAGCAAACAAGTAAAAAACCAATCAGTATTTCTGTGACCAAGGACAAAAGGTATTATATCGAGAAAGAAGAAATACCGTTTGACCAACTGGAAAGCAAATTGCAGCAGTATCTGGCAAGAGAATCCGATCTAACCGTCGTTCTTCGCTTGGATCAGGGACTCATGGTTCAGGATATGGTTGATGTACTTCAGATTGGAGTCAATCTTAAAGTAAAAATGGTACTTGCCACAGAAAGAACTCGATAATCGAATTAAATTGAGCTCATTGATTGTAAGTTAAGCTCTGATCGCAATACAGGAAATTTCTACAGATACATATTTAGGTAGTTGGCTTACCTCAACCAGTTCTCTGGCAGGAGCCCCCTCAAATGAAAAATAGGTGGTATACACTGCATTTATTGCAGAAAACTGTCTGATGTCTTTGACGAATACTGAACATTTTACAACATTCTGAAAGCTCAATTCTGCTGCGTTTAAGATAGCGCCGATATTGTCAAGCACTCTATGCGTTTCCAGTTCAATATTTTCATTGATCAAGTTTCCGGTTTTAGGGTCAATTGCAATCTGACCTGAGACGAATATTGTATTATTCCATTCGATGGCCTGACTGTATGGTCCTATCGGAGCTGGAGCTTCCGGCGTGAAAATGATTTTTTTCATAGTCAAAGATCTTGAGTAATTTTAGATATTTAATAATAACGAAAGAAACACAATTTACTCATTATAGGCATTCGCTCATTTAAAATGTACCGCTATCTGGCAAAAACCTTTTCATACAACTCATTCACTGTTGAAAGAGCCACGACTTTGATTTTAGATTTTTTTTCGTCCCAGTTCTTGATATTATACTTAGAGATTACGATTGCTTTAAATCCCATTCTCTCCGCCTCCTGAATTCGAAGATCAATTCTGGATACAGCTCTAATCTCACCAGACAAGCCAACTTCCCCACAAAAGCAAATTTGTTTGTGTAGTGCATGATCTTCCAAAGAGGAAATCAATGCTGCAGTCACTGCCAGATCCAATGCCGGATCTGAAATGCGTATCCCTCCAGCTATATTGAGAAACACGTCTTGTGATCCAATTTGGAATCCACATCTTTTTTCTAGAACAGCGAGCAATAAAGACAGTCTTTTGCTGTCAAATCCTGTGGCAACTCGTTGAGGGTTCCCGTACACTGCTTGGCTAACCAATGCTTGAGTTTCCACCAAGAGTGGCCTTAAGCCCTCTACTGTTGAGGCAACGGCGCTACCACTCAACCTTTCTTCATGTTGTGATAGTAACAGCTCAGAAGGATTCTGGATACTTTTTAGGCCATTTTCAGTCATTTCATAAAGAGATAGTTCATCGGTACTTCCGAACCGGTTTTTTTGTGTCCGAAGTATCCGATAAGCGTAATGTTTTTCTCCTTCAAATTGAAGTACGGTGTCTACCATATGTTCCAGTAATTTGGGTCCTGCTATGTCTCCATCTTTAGTGATGTGCCCGATCAAAAAGATCGGAGTCCCTGTTTCTTTAGCATAACGAATTAGCTCATTGGAACATTCTCTTATTTGGGAAATGGTCCCTGGTGCGGAGTCTAGCTCAGGTGTCGTTAAAGTCTGGACAGAGTCGATGATGACAACATCCGGTTTTAATCTCGCAGCTTCTGTCAATATCAAATCCAAACGATTTTCAGCTAAAAGAAAACAATGATCTAAAGGTTTATTGAGTCTCAAAGCCCTGAGCTTGATTTGCTCTTCGCTTTCTTCACCACTAATGTACAGTGTTTTTTCCACCGGCAGTTGCAGTGCCAGTTGTAATAAAAGAGTCGATTTACCTATACCGGGTTGACCCGCTAACAAGATGACACTCCCTCTCACAAGTCCTCCTCCCAATGTGCGGTTGAGCTCTTTATCCTTTGTGTCCCATCTGGTCAGACTGCCAGCTTCAATTTGATCCAGTCGCTTTGCATGCTGGACAAGTGAATTTGTTGAGTTTTGGGCTTTCCAAAGGTCGCTTAAATTTTTTTCTGTATTTGTTTTTTGAAAAAGTTCTTCCCTATATGTGTTCCATGCTTCGCATGATGGACATTTGCCTATCCATTTGGGAGAGTTGGCACCACAGTTTGAACAAATATAGATTGATTTTATTTTTGACAATTTATAAGTTTGTGATTATGAGATTAATATGCCATTGGATAATAAAGCCCTGGACTGTGACGCTTTTGGAAAGTCATCGTCAAAAGTAGGCAATTTGGAGAGAACCTTTTGAATTGAGAGTCTCTTTGAATTTAAAGTTATGAAATCTATTCGCTTTAGATAAAAATTTCAATTGGTTTTTTGGGGTTATACAGGGTGCTGCTTTTAGTAGTGCCCTGTTTTTTTTATGTATGTTTGCAAAATCGTTAACTGATTAGGAAGTTGACTGTTTGTATGCATATCCGGCATCGACAGCAAAGTGAGCGGATATTGGTAAATCATCATTATTAATTGGAAGCAATAAAAATTGCTTTAAAACTGAGATAGAATATGAATTTGGAACAATACTTTCCGGCAATTGAATCCTTGATTTTTGCATCACCGCAACCGGTCTCAGCTGCCGAAATCAAATATTGTTTGGAGAATACTCTTGGATTGAGCATGGATACTGATATTATCAGTGATGCTGTGTATAATATTCAACAAAAATACGAAGGAGATGCTTTCGGCATAGAAATTAGAGAGATCGCTGGTGGATATCAATTTTTATCCAAGCCCAAACATTTTGACCTGGTGGCAGAGCATATTAAGCTGAACAATCGCAAAAAACTAACCAGGGCTGCCATGGAATCTTTGGCTATTATCGCTTATAAACAACCGGTTTCAAAATCAGAAATTGAAGCGATTAGAGGTGTAAACAGCGATCACTCCATCCAAAAATTGCTTGAAAAGGAACTTATCGAAATTAAAGGAAGAAGTGAAGGTCCAGGTCGGCCGATCTTGTTTGGTACAAGCCAGAGGTTTATGGAGTATTTTGGTCTCAAAGACCTTGCTGAATTGCCTAGATTGAAGGACTTTGCTTTGAGCCAGGAAATCGGAGAACCAGCTCCTGTGGAAATAGACGTCAAGGAAGAGAAAGCACATCAAATAGTAGTAAACCAATCGACAGAAGATGAATGATCAAATAGGAACACTCATCAATCGTGTGGAGCAAAGTGGTCTCGTCACAATTTATCCGGAAAAATATTTGCCAGAGCAGGAAGTAGTTGAGTTTGATCTGAAGCAATTTTTGTTCATGGAACTTATTTTAAAGGAGTTGGACTTTAGGGATTCGCTGAAAAAAATGGACTGGACCATTTATAATAAAAAAAACGTCGCTGTATTTTGTTCGTTGGATGTTATCATTCCAACTTGGGCTTATATGTTGGTATCATCATATGTCCAGCAGAATCAAGGCACTGCATATTTTGGCACAAAAGAAGAGGTTATTCGCCATCTCATTTCTCAAAAAATCGAAGCTCTGGATGTTGAAATCTGGAGAGATAAAAAACTTGTGATCAAAGGCTGTAGCGATTTTCCAGTACCTGCATCAGCTTATATGGACCTGATGAAAAAACTGCAGGATGTAGCTTCCAGTATTATGTATGGAGAACCATGCTCCACAGTGCCCGTTTTCAAGCGTAAATTGAATGCGGAGAAAACTTAGAATTAAAGTGTACAGTTGAGTTGGATAAAGAAATAACAGGCAACTTTTCTATAAGATGTTGTGTCATGTTTGAAACTAAAAAGATGAAAATTCCAATTACGATATTTTTATTTTTTGTGTTTGTTGGTGTGAATGCGAAAAGTATTTATGTGAACCCTAAAGCTTCATCCGGCAATTCTGGAATGAGTGAAAGGCAAGCTTTGAAAGACATTCAAACCGCGGCGTTGATTTCGGAGCCGGGAGATACGATTTGGATTATGGGCGGTGATTATTATGGGACAGAGGGGAGTCAAGCGATTGCAAGCATTACAAAATCAGGTGCAGCTGAAAACTGGATAGTTTTTAAAAATTATAAAGAAGAAGTACCAGTATTGCATTGCACAAACATGCATGGTATTGTTCTGCAAAATGTATCTTTTATCTCGCTGGATGGTCTTGAAATCAAATACGAATACAAAGTAGACGGAGAGCAAGCAGAGCAAAACAATTACTCGGGAATTTGGATGGAATCCGGATCGTTTCAAGTGAAAAATTCAAATATTCAGATCATCAATAATGAAATATCTGGGTTTGGAGGCTCAGCTATCTATTTGCAAGCTTGTTCCAAATTTACCGTTTCCAGAAATAAGCTAATGAACAATTGTCGAGGTATAAAAGGACCATCTGCAGCAATTTGGATCAAGGATTTTCTGGATTTGGAAGAAAAGAAATTTTTCAAGAATGAAATTGACGGCAATGAAATATTCAATAATGTCAGCACTAGTATGCAAGATTATAGCACCGGAGATTGTATTACAAAGCTGCCTGGTAGTGGAATATTGCTTGAGAATCAGGATATCGTTTTGCAGAAATTAAGAAGTATTTCAGCACAGACCAGTATATCCAATAATGTCATTTATAAAAATTCAGGGCTAGCGATTTCAGTACAAACGACTCCAAACCTTGTCATTGCAAATAATACATGTTATAAGAATATTGTAGCCAATGCTTCATGCGCAGAACTGAGTTTGTTTAACATAATGAAAGGTGCCATTATAAATAATATCATTTATACAAATCGGGGAAAAGGAGGTAGTCGTTCAAAATTATTGGAGTACGTTGATTATAAGAATAACCTTTACTTCAATTGTACAGACTACGATAAAGGAATAGGAGATACCTTGATTGATCCGCAGTTTATGAGATTGGATGAGGTCAGAAATATTTATGATTTCCGATTGAAAGATCGAAGTCCGGCCATCAATAAAGGTGAAAGAAATCACACGACTTTATTTGACTTTATGCTGAATAACAGAACCCTGGGGCCTTTACCTGATCTTGGTGCAATCGAAAGCGATTACAAGTTTTTGAACACACAGATTTATGCAAAACCCTTTATCGATCAAAAAAGAATTAAAGCCATCTGGTCCACAAATTATAGTTCTGACAGAGATGAATTTACCATTGTAAACCACCGAGGGAGATCATTTGAGGCATTGTTATATGCCTTTGATGGAGCATTATTGCAAAGGTTCAGCTCGTTTCATGAGAAAGGCACGGTACTGGTCATTTCAGGAATGGATTTGCTCCCAGGAGTGTATTATGTCAGGGCTATGAATGAAGGGGAATCAATTATAGGGCGATTTGTGAAGTTAAAAAAGTGAGAGATTTCATTCTAGGATTAAGTAGAGTAAAAAGCGCAATCATAAACAGCCATGTGAATGCTTTTCGAGAAGATAAGGGTCTTATTTTCATGTTACTAGCTTAAAATCATTTTACATTTCCTATATTATGTTGTCTTTCATAGACAAATGGTGAACACTTTTAATCAACAGATGTTTAACCATTTAGTTTAACCGATTGGTTAATCCTTAAAAGTGCTTAATGAGTTAATAATCAGCAAGAAAGGATAGAAATCAAGCTGGCTGAATGCTTGATTGGTGCCCTTAATATTCAGACATACAAATGGAAAAGTCAGATTCTAAAGAAAAATTGATACTGAGTGCTGCAAGACAAGAATTCATGAGCAAAGGGTTCGCTGGGGCACGAATGCAGGATATAGCCGATGCTGCAGGTGCCAATAAAGCTCTGGTACATTATTATTACAAATCGAAAGATAATCTATTCAGAATTATTTTCTTTGAGGCTGTGGAAAAACTAGTACCACAGTTGAAAAGTTTGATTGAGAATAAACAATTGAGCACAATAACAAAATTGGAAGGGTTAGTAGATGTGTATATGGATATGTTAGTTGCTAATCCGCATTTACCATTATTTGTAATCAATGAAATGCATTCTAATCGGGAGATAAGAAAAAGGGGAATCCAACAATTGCTCCATCAACTTCCTATTCAAGATTTCATTTATGAGATTAGGATTAGTATCCAAAAAAAAAGAATTCAAGAGCTTCGACCCCTTGCATTTATTCTTAAACATTTTAAGCATGTGTGTTTATCCTTTTGTTGCTGCTCCACTGATTCAAAAATTAGTACAATTCAACAATAAGGAATACGAAACTTTCCTTTTGGAGAGAAAAAATCATATCCGTATTTTTGTTAAATCTATGGTGTTAAATTATGAGCAATAATTTTTCAATTATCAAATTAAGTATTTTTTGGGCTTGTATATTGGTCTCATCACAGTTATATTCTCAAAAGAGATATACGATTGGGCAATTGTATGAATGGGCCATAGAAAATGCTGCCATTACTAGGGGAATGGCATTAACTGAACAGAATTCGGATCTGCAAACTAGAATAGCAAGCGTCGCTAATTATCCGCAAATTAGCATAAACGGGCAGTCAACGTATCAATCTGATGTGACCTCCTTACCTATTAAAATTCCTAATATCAATGTACAAGAAACTTCCAAAGATCAATATAAATTGGTCTTAGATGTGCAGCAACTAATTTATAATGGAGGAATAGTTACTCTGCAGAAAAAAATAGTCAGAAGTAATGCGGATTCTGAGAAACAACAAACGCTTGTGGAGCAGGCAAAATTGAGAGATAGGATATTACAAGTTTATGCAATATTATTATCTTATACCCCTCAAAAGAAAGTACTAGAGCTGACTAAAGATGATTTGGATCGGGTTCTTTCAAAAGTGAAGGCTCAATTTGAAAATGGAATTAGCTTTCAGTCTCATGTATGGAACTTGGAAGCTGAGATTAAAAAATGGGAACAGCGTATGATTGAATTGGAATCGCAGAGATCTTCATCTATCAAAGCTTTAGAATTGTATACAGGTAGGGATTTGGATGATAATGCATTATTTGCCGAAGAAGAATTTCAAGTAAATATGGGAGACTTTAAGAACTTGCGCCCTGAATGGCAATTGTTCCAAATTCAAAGGAGTTCTTTGGACTTGAAATCAAAAAGTATTACTGCCAAACGCAAGCCATTTGTTGGATTATTTGCACAAGGCGCGTATGGTAGACCTGGCTTGAATTTTTTAAACAACGAATTTCAATTTTATTATATTGCAGGAGTAAAAGCACAATGGAATCTCACACCATTTTATACCACAAAAAAGGAGAAGAGTATAGTCGAGTTACAGAAATCAATGGTACAAATCCAAGAAGACCAGTATAAAATGGCTAATGATGTTCAAATTACAGGCTTGAGGGAAGATCTAAAAAAATTGGATGATATTTTAGTAAAGGATCAGGAATTGATTGATTTGAGGACTAAAATCAAAAGAGCGACAGAAGCCCAACTTGAACAAGGTGTGATTACATCAGCAGATTTTATACGTGAATTAAATGCTGAGGAAAATGCCCGTCAAATGAAAGGCTTGCATGAAACCCAAAAAGAGATTATTTCAATTCAATTAAAAAATGCATTAGGTATATATGAAAAATAGTTTGGTGATTATTGTATTCGGTTTACTGTTTTTATCTGCTTGTAACAAAAAGGAGAATCAGTTTGATGCGACCGGAATATTTGAGTCTACGGAGGTATTGGTAGCTTCTGAAGTAGGTGGAAGAATCGTAAAATGGGAAATCGAAGAGGGTCAAAAAATTGAAAAGAATTTTTTAGCTGCTGTTTTAGATACCGTGCCTTTTCAATTACAGATAGAGCAAATAAAAGCTTCAAAAAAAGCATTATTCAGAAAAACAGTTGATGTTAAACCTCAAGTAAGGGTGATAAAAGATCAGATTGAAGTCCAGAATTCCCAATTAAAAACACTCCTCAAAGAAAAAAACCGGTTCGAAAAACTTGTCAATGCGGATGCGGCCACCAAAAAGCAATTGGATGATATCATTGCTCAAATCGATGTAGTGAGCAAACAAATTGAAGTTAGTAATGGCCAAATTAATGTAGCGGAATCCAATGTCGGTACACAAAATAAAAGTGTTCTCAGTGAAGTGGAACCATTAGATAGAAAACAAGATATACTTTTGGACCAGATCGATCGATGCAAAATAGAAAATCCAATTGCCGGCACAGTATTGACAGTATATGCCCATGAAGGAGAGGTTACCGGACCGGGGAAACCACTTTATAAAATCGCTGATTTGGACAATATGATTCTTAAGGCTTATGTAAATGCTGAACAGTATGCAGGATTGAAAATTAACCAGGATGTTAAAGTATTTATAGACCAATCTGATAAAACTTTTGAAGAATTGGTAGGTCAGGTGTATTGGATCAGTTCTGAAGCTGAGTTCACTCCTAAAACGATACAAACAAAGGAAGAAAGAAATAATTTAGTTTATGCGATCAAGATTCGGGTGAAGAATGATGGCAAAATTAAATTGGGCATGTACGGTGAAGTGAAGTTTTGATTTCAATGTCAGTAAGTATTTCCATACAAGGACTTGAAAAGAGCTATCAGACCAAGCAGAAAACGGTCAAGGCTTTGCAAAAAACGAATTTGGATATTCAGGCTGGTGAATTGTATGGACTAATAGGTCCAGACGGAGCAGGAAAGACGACATTGTTTCGATTATTGACAACGCTACTTTTACCCGATAGTGGAACTGCCACTGTAGAAGGTTTGGATATTATTCGGGATTATAATGAGCTAAGACATATTTTCGGTTATATGCCGGGAAGATTTTCCTTGTATCAAGATTTATCTGTTGAAGAAAATCTAGATTTTTTTGCTACGATATTTCAAACCAGCAAAGAAGAAAATTTTCATTTGATTCGAGATATTTATGTTCAACTTGAACCATTTCGTGATAGAAGGGCTGGAAAATTGAGTGGAGGAATGAAGCAAAAATTGGCTTTATGTTGTGCCTTAATTCATCGACCAAAAGTATTGTTTTTGGATGAACCTACTACCGGTGTGGATGCTGTTTCCAGAAGAGAGTTCTGGGCAATGTTGAAGAATCTGCAAAAACATGAGATTACTATTTTGGTTTCTACACCTTATATGGATGAGGCAAATCTGTGCGATAAAATTTCACTAATTCAGGAGGGAAGAATAATGGCCTCAAATAGTCCGAGACAAATTATTGAGACGTTTCCAAAATCAATCTATGGAGTGTACACTCGTGATAAGTATTTGACTCTACATGTTCTACAAGACCTAGCTATTACTGATAAGATTTATCCTTTTGGAGAAAGTTTGCATTGGATTCTAAAAACGGATCAAGCTCCTTCAGTTCCAACTCAACTTCAAAATATTATTCAGCGAATAGAGAAAATTGAACCCGACATTGAAGATGTATTTATTGACTATATGAGAAATGGAAAATAAGAAAGAATCGTATCCAATTTTTGTTCGGAATCTGACCAAAAAGTTTGGTGACTTTGTCGCTGTAAATCAGATTTCTTTTGAAGTAAGCAAGGGTGAAATTTTTGGGTTTTTAGGTGCAAATGGGGCAGGTAAAACAACAGCGATGCGAATGTTGTGTGGTCTCAGTAAGGCAAGCTCCGGGACAGCCTTTGTAGCAGGATACTCTATTGATAATCAAGCCGACCAAATAAAGAAAAGTATCGGTTATATGAGCCAAAAATTTTCACTTTATGACGACCTTACTGTTCTGGAGAATATCAGATTTTACGGAGGGATTTACGGAATGGACGATAAAGTAATCCAGAGCAGGTCTCTGGAAGTTATAGAGAAGCTCCATCTACTTGCGGAAAAGAATACATTAGTTCAGGAGTTACCACTTGGCTGGAAGCAAAAATTATCCTTCAGTGTTGCGATGTTTCATCAACCTGCTATAATTTTTTTGGATGAGCCAACAGGTGGTGTTGATCCTGTAACGAGGAGGGAGTTTTGGCAGATGATATACGAAGCTTCAGCACAACAAACTACTATATTTGTGACTACGCATTATATGGATGAAGCGGAGTACTGTGATCGAATATCTATTATGGTCGATGGAGATATAGCTGCATTAGGAACACCTAAAGAGTTGAAGCAATATTATCAAGCGGATAATATGGATCAGGTATTTTATTTACTGGCGAGGAAGGCAACTAAAAGCGGTGATTGAGATGAGATCATTATTACCATTTTTGCATTTTATAAGAAAGGAAGCCCTTCATATTTGGAGAGATAAACAAACTCTGGTCATATTATTGGGAATGCCTCTTGCCCAGATTTTGATATTCGGATTTGCTTTGACGAATGAAGTGAAAAATTCACCAATTGCTATCATAGATGGAGCCAAGGATAGATATAGTGCTGATCTGATCCAGAAAATATCAGCCAGTAAGTATTTTGATCTAGTGTATAATTTTTCTCAGGTGAGCGAAGCAGATGATGCTTTCAAAAAGAACCAGATCAAAGTAGCACTGATATTTCCATCAGATTTTACAGAGTCATTAGAACATCAACACAAAGGAAATCTTCAGATCATTGCAGATGGCACTGATCCGAATACTGCTACCGCAATAGTCAGTTATCTGTCTGCAATTATTTCAGGTTTTCAAATGGAGATATTGCAGAGAGATAAGTTACCGCTTACCATCCAACCACAAGTCAAGATGCTGTATAATCCACAGCTCAAGGGTGTGTACAATTTTGTGCCAGGAGTTATGGCGATGATACTGTTATTGGTCTGTACACTTATGACCTCTGTATCAATAGTCAGAGAGAAAGAACTCGGTACTATGGAAATTCTGCTGGCATCCCCCGTGAAACCAGCTTTGGTGATTACGGCCAAAATGGTTCCATATTTATTTCTTTCCATGTTCA
Source organism: Saprospiraceae bacterium (assembly GCA_016710235.1). NCBI lineage: Bacteria > Pseudomonadati > Bacteroidota > Saprospiria > Saprospirales > Saprospiraceae > Saprospiraceae bacterium. The sequence goes on along the minus strand of JADJLG010000001.1, from coordinate 523,526 downwards.
ATATTGCATCAATATTACTACTCAGCGTTACAGTTTTTGAAATGCCTATCAATGGAAGTCTTTTACTTCTTTTCTTTTGCAGTTTGATATTTATCGTAACTGCTTTGATGTTGGGTCTCATGATCAGCACTATAACAGATACTCAGATGACTGCTATGTTTATATCTATGGTAGGGATGTTTCTACCAACAGTAATGCTCAGCGGTTTCATGTTTCCTATCGAAAATATGCCAAAGCCTTTACAGTTTATTTCAAATATTGTACCGGCTAAATATTACTATATCATGGTGAAGAATATAATGATCAAAGGATTAGGATGGAGTGGTATACAAAAACAGGTTTTGACATTATTATTCATGATAGTTGTCATCAGCATCATTACGATTCGCAATTTCAAACCTAGACTGGCATGAAGTCTTTAAAGTATTTATTGCGAAAGGAATTCGCCCAGATTAGGAGAAATAAAGCAATACTCAGGATGATGTTTGTCATGCCTATCATTCAGCTTGTTGTATTGCCTTTTGCTGCAAATTACGATGTAAAAGACGTCAAACTGGTCATTTTGGATCAGGATAAATCTTCAATGACAAAGGAATGTATTCATCTGATCAGTGCTTCAAAATATTTTAAGTTGGTTGCATTCGAAGAAAAGTATACAGAAGCACTGAAGTTTGTGGAAGCCGATCAAGCAGATATAATACTTGAATTTCCTTCACATTGTGAATCGGATTTAATTCGTGAAGACAAAGTGAATATCTATATGGCTGTGAATGCCATCAATGGGATGAAAGCAAATGTTGGTGCTCAATACCTTCAGCGTATTTTGTCCCAATACAATCAAAAAATCAGACAAGAATGGTTGAAAATTCCCGCATTCCCACCTGAACCTATTATTATAACAAATAGCAGATTTTGGTTTAACCCACAAATGAGTTATAAATTATTCATGGTGCCGGGAATTCTGACATTGTTGCTGACTATGATCGGATCATTTCTTGCTTCATTAAATATTGTTCGCGAAAAGGAAATTGGAACTATTGAGCAGATTAATGTAACACCAATTCCCAAATATATTTTTATTATGGGAAAATTAATACCATTTTGGCTCATGTCACAGATAGTGCTGACACTAGGATTAATAGTCGCCAGAGTGGTTTATCAAATAGACTCTTGGAATGCATTAACTGTCATTTATCTTTTCAATTCTATCTATATGGTCGCAGTGTTAGGGTTGGGTTTGTTTATTTCGACTATCACTGATAATCAACAACAGGCAGTTTTAATTTCATTTTTCTTGATGATGGTTTTCATTTTGTTAGGTGGCCTTTATACTTCTACTGACAGTATGCCTGAATGGGCCAAATGGATATCGCGAGTGAATCCTGTGACTTATTATGTTGAAGTGATGAGAATGTCAATCATTCGGCACAGTAATTTTACAGAACTAGCAAAACACTTTTATATCATCAGTGGTATTGCAGTGTTCACGATCAGTGCAGCAATATTTAATTATCGGAAGAGAGGTTAACTAATTCCAAATACAAGTGATCAATATTTTACATATTTCTTCGGTATCTACCTCCGACTTCATAAAGTGTCTGCGTAATTTGTCCTAAGCTACAGTATTTTGATGCTTCCATCAAATGTTCGAAAATATTTTTATTTTCAATGCTAGCTTTTTTAAGTTCTTGGAGCAGTATAGCGGATTTGTCTTTATGTGCGGTTATTATATTTTCCAGAAATTGAATTTGATTATCTTTTTCTTCTCCGGTAGAACGAATTACTTCTTTTGGTAAAATTGTAGGAGAACCTTCTTTAGAAAGAAATGTATTCACGCCAATCAAAGGAAATTCTCCGGTATGTTTGAGCATCTCATAGTAAAGAGATTCTTCCTGTATTTTACTTCGCTGGTACATGGTCTCCATTGCGCCTAAAACGCCACCCCTTTCTGTAATTCGGTCAAATTCAATAAGTACTGCTTCTTCCACCAGATCAGTTAATTCCTCAATGATAAATGATCCTTGCAATGGGTTTTCATTTTTTGACAAGCCTAATTCTTTGTTGATGATCAGTTGGATAGCCATAGCTCTCCTGACTGATTCCTCAGTAGGTGTGGTGATTGCTTCGTCGTAGGCATTTGTATGCAGTGAATTGCAATTGTCATAAATGGCATAGAGTGCTTGAAGAGTGGTTCTGATATCATTGAATGAAATTTCTTGTGCATGCAATGACCTCCCTGAAGTTTGGATATGGTATTTGAGCATCTGGCTTCTTTCATTTGCGCCATATTTTAACTTCATCGCTTTGGCCCAAATCCTCCTTGCAACACGCCCAATTACTGCGTATTCTGGATCCAAGCCATTGGAGAAAAAGAAAGAAAGATTAGGAGCAAAATCATCAATTTTCAAACCACGTGACAGATAATATTCTACATAAGTAAAACCATTGCTCAAGGTAAATGCAAGTTGTGAAATCGGGTTTGCACCAGCTTCGGCGATATGGTATCCACTGATCGATACTGAATAAAAATTTCGAACTTTGTTTAGAATAAAATATTCCTGAACATCTCCCATTAGTTTAAGTGAAAATTCAGTTGAAAAAATGCACGTATTTTGAGCCTGATCTTCTTTGAGAATATCTGCTTGGACAGTACCGCGTACAGATTGGAGAGCTTTTGCTTTGCAGGTTTGATAAACTTCTTCCGGCAATACCTGATCTCCTGTGACGCCAAGTAATAACAATCCTAATCCATCATTTCCTTCTGGGAGATTTCCTTCATAGTGGGGTCTTGTAATCTGTAGTGCATCATATTTTTTTTGTAGTGCAGATTCAACCAGATGTTCCAGCTGATGTGTGCGGATATATTTTTCACATTGTTGGTCGATTGCCGCATTCATAAAAAATGCACACATCGTTGCTGCAGGACCATTGATCGTCATACTTACGGATGTTCTTGGATCGCATAAATCAAAACCACTGTAAAGTTTTTTTGCATCATCAAGACTGCAAATGCTCACTCCACTGTTGCCTATTTTACCGTAAATATCAGGTCTGTAATCGGGATCTTCTCCATACAATGTCACAGAATCAAAAGCAGTGGAAAGCCTTGTTGCAGGCATTCCTAAAGACACATAGTGGAATCTCTTGTTGGTTCGCTCAGGGCCGCCTTCACCTGCAAACATTCGTGTAGGATCTTCTTCTTTTCTTTTAAAAGGAAAAACACCTGCGGTATAAGGAAATGAACCTGGAACATTTTCTTGAAGCGTCCATTTGACAATTTCTCCGTAATCTTTAAATTGTGGGAGGATTACTTTGGGGATTTTAGTATGCGATAACGACTCTGAAAATATAGATATACGCAGTTCTTTATCCCTTACTTTGTAGACATATTCATCTTGTCTGTATCGTTCCACTTTGGATGGCCACTCTTCAATGATATTTTTTATCTGCCCATCAATCTTATTCAATAATTTATTTTCAAGAGTGTCCAAATCTGGAATTGAAATTTTTTCTGAATTGGAAAACTGGATACTTTCTCTCACTGCAAACAATGATCTCGCTAAATTTTCTTGTTGATGCGCCCATTCATCGTATGTGCGATTTTGTTCTGCGATTTCAGAGAGATATCTCGTCCTTGAAGGAGGAATGATATAAAGTTTTTCACTCTCTCCTGTAGGTAAATTGATATGGGAATTCCATTTTAAATCGAGTTTAGAGTTCAGGATTTTGATCAAATTGATGTACAATAAATTAGTTCCCGGGTCATTAAATTGTGATGCAATTGTTCCGAAAACGGGCATTTCTTCCGGTGAAACATCCCAGAGCTGTTTATTCCTTTGAACTTGTTTTTTGACATCGCGTAAGGCATCTTGAGCACCGCGTTTGTCGAATTTATTAATTGCGATGATATCTGCAAAATCAAGCATGTCAATTTTTTCAAGCTGGGAAGCTGCACCATACTCTGGAGTCATCACGTACAAAGCACAGTCAGCAAAATCAGCAATTTCAGTATCTGATTGTCCAATACCTGAGGTTTCTAATATGACCAGATCAAAATTAGCAAGCCTTAGAATTTCGAGTGATTTTCTAATATGCGGCGAAAGGGCGAGATTGGATTGACGTGTAGCCAGTGAGCGCATAAACACGTGTCCTTTATGAAATGATGGATGGACAGAATTCATTCTAATACGATCACCTAGGAGTGCACCACCTGTTTTTCTTCGGGATGGATCAACGGATAGTATTCCAATTTTTTTATCCGGAAAATCGATGATAAATCTGCGAATGATTTCATCCACCAAACTTGATTTTCCAGCACCGCCAGTACCGGTAATTCCAAGGACAGGAATTTTTTTGAGTGCCGATGTAGTATTGTCTATTTGGGTATTGATTTGATCAGAATGTATAAAATCACTTTCGACCAATGTCAGCGCTTGAGCTATTGATTTTACAGAACCTTTTTTAATTTCTCTCAACTGACCATTGAGGTGGTCAACGGTGGGAAAATCACAATGAGAGAGGACATCATTAATCATACCTTGAAGGCCCATTTTTCTCCCATCATCCGGACTGTAAATCCTGGTTATTCCGTATTCATGCAGCTCTTTGATTTCTTCTGGTAATATAGTGCCACCACCGCCTCCGAAAATTTTTATATGGCTACAGTTATTTTCTTTAAGCAGGTCAAAGATGTATTTGAAAAATTCGTTGTGACCTCCCTGATATGAGGTAATGGCAATACCTTGAACGTCTTCTTGGATGGCGGCATCAACAATTTCCTGAGCTGATCTATTATGCCCAAGATGGATGATTTCAGCACCGCTGGATTGCATGATTCGGCGCATAATATTAATTGCAGCATCATGTCCATCGAACAATGAGGCAGCAGTCAGTATGCGTATTTTATATTTGGACTGGTAGGTTTGTAAGCTTTCCATATATCAGGTATTGAATCACAAAAGTACAAAGGTAACTCAGCTGATGTCCTTCTCAGGGAATAAGATATTTATGAGGTTAGAGCAATACACTATTTCTTAGTCAAAATCCACCTCAATCTCGTCACTAACAGGATGAGATTGACAACTCAGGATATAGCCTGCATCGATTTCGTCAGGTTCTAATCCGTAATTGACTTTCATATTGACTTTACCTTTTGTCAGCTTAGCTTTGCAGGTACAACACACTCCGCCTTTGCATGCAAACGGGAGATTGGCTTTTTGAGCTAAGGCTGCGTCCAATACTGATGGTCCATCTTTGGCAAGATTGAACTGAATGATCCGGCCATCCACTTTTATAGATACTTGAGAAGTTCCTACCTGGCTTTGTTCCTCTGACTGGACTTTGAATCTTGCCGGAATGCCTTCTGAGCCAAATAATTCAAAATGTATTTGATGTTCTGCAAGCCCCTTTTTTTGAAAGTATTCCTTGAGTTCAAAAATCATTTTTTCCGGACCACAAATGAAGACTTGGTCCAACACTTCTTTGGTGAATAGCTTTCCATAAACCTCAGAAATTTTTTCGGGATTGATTCTTCCAGTGAAAAATGGTTCATCAGTTTCTTCCTGGCTCAAAATGAAGGATAGGCTCAGACGATTCATAAATTTGTCCTTCAAAGCGAACAACTGGCGCTTAAAGATGACGCTATCGCTGGAGCGGTTACCATACAATAAAATGATTTGGTCAAAAGGCCGAGCATTGAGGATCTGTTTGATCAGAGAAATAACCGGAGTAATACCACTACCTGCAGCTATAAACAGATGATTTTGTTTTTGGGATGCAGGCGCAGGAGGCAAACAGAATTTTCCGGCTGGTGGAAACAATTCCAGGATGTCCCCTTTTTTAAGGATTGTGTTTGCAAAGGTTGAGAATTTTCCCCCGGGTACTTTTTTTACAGCCACTCGCCATTCGCTTTCACCCGGCCATGAACAAAGTGAGTAAGAGCGACGTACTGATTCTCCCTGAATGTCTGTACACAAGGTCAGATATTGGCCGGAAAGAAAATCAAAGTCTTGTTTGAATTGGTCCGGTATATCAAAAGCAATCGAAACACAGTCCGAAGTTTCTTTTCGTATCTCTCTTACAGGAATCTTGTATGTATGTAGGCTCATTGAAAGTTGTTTTAAATCGGCTTTGCATATTGAATTCGATGCTCAAAGTTATTTCTGAAGCTAAAGAAAGTCAAGAAAAAGACAAATAAAAAAAGCTCCTACATCGTAAGAGCTCCTTTTACCACAATATGAAAAACTTCTACTAATTCTTATCTGATGGGATCCTCAGCAGTGAGTTTCTTTGGTTCCATACCAATATGGTATTCAACATCTTCAGATTTCTGGATATTGGTGATGATTTTGTCTTCGTATCCTGCCATTGAAATGCGCAATGTTGCAGTCTCTTGAGGTATGTTGAACAATGTAAAGTAACCACCTGCATCCGTCATTGAACTGACTGTATATCCGCCGAGATCCACGGTGATAACGGCAGCCTCTAATCTTACGTTTGTTGCTTTATCGAATAAAACCCCTCTGATGACTTCAGGTTTGTTAGAGCCAAACTGGGCTACTGTCAGGAAACTCCACATCATCAATCCCCCCATAAATAATAACTTTTTCATAATCCTGTAAAATTTAATTTTAAAAACTTATTTAGAGTATTGCTAAAACGAAATATAGTTTTGTTTTATTACACTATATAGACAGGAAAATGGTGTAAAAAGTTGCACCAAATCGACGAGCATCTGATATCTCCCGACCAAACCCGTAAATGTTTAACAAATGGTTTGAAAGCTTTCTTCTATCCAATACATTAAAAAATAATTTAATATGATTTGGTTTCAATTTAATGTTCAATATCTCACATTGACAAATACCCTCTAACTCAAAATAACAGAATAGAATTCTGTTTTTATTCAAAATCAAATATCGTTTCATATCAAATGTTAAATTTATTAATGAAATTCAAAATATTATTTTGAGACAGATTAAATTGATATATGTTAATTATAGGTTAACAAATAAGTCAATAGGAGTCTTTCAATGATTTATCAAAATTTGAACGTCAGATTATCCTGTACAAATGCAACAATGTTGCATTTGTAATGTTCGAATTCATATGTTCAAGTATTGTGTATTTTAACAATGCTTCTGTTTGGAATATGGAGAAAAATTTGCTTTTGGCGACATGTATATTAACTTTGGGTATATTGGGCTGTCAAAAGAAAGATCCGATCATTCCCAACGAAGAAGAAGTAATTTCAGCCATAGTTTATACTCTTACTCCAGAAAAGGGTGGAACGATGAAGATCATCAGTGTGAACTATCTAGGAGGCAATACTCCCGTCTATAGATCAGACACATTAGAAGCCCATACGACTTATTACGCTTCTGTTCAGTTTCTCAATGAATTCGTATCGCCAGTGACAGACATCACAGAAGAGGTACAAGACGAAGCAAATGACCACCAGATTTTTTACCAATCCAATTTAAATGACTTATTACTGTTATACGATGACGCTGATACAAACGGATTTCCAGTTGGTTTGAAAAGTAAATTAATAACTGGCAAAAGTTCGTCAGGTGAGTTAAGCATCATTCTCCGTCATCTACCGGAAAAAGCTGCCGAAGGCGTAAAATTAGGAAACATCACGAATGCAGGCGGTGAAACAGACGTAGAGATTAACTTTTTGATCTATGTTCAATAGAATGTTTTACATTTTGGTGCTTTACTTTTTAGTAACAATTCAATTTGTTACAGCGCAAGAGTGCTCCATTATATTGGAAGGTAGGATCAATGATCAGTCTTCAGGTAAATCTTTGGAATTCGTTCAGATTTTAATTCAAGAAACCAGTCAAAGTGCCTATTCAAACGAAAGAGGAGAGTGGTTCATCCAACATATTTGTCCAGGAGAATATCACTTGATAATATCACATATTGGTTGCGAAATCAAAGAAATGCATGTTCATTTATTCAAGGATACTTTGATCCAAATAACCTTAAGCCATACGGCTATTTCCCTTGATGGTGTGACCATAGACGGTGGATCCAGAAACCATAAAACCCAAGCTGCCTCGGTAGTGGGAAAAGAATTCATCGAAGAAAATGCACAGCAAAATCTATCCAATCTACTCTCTAACGAAGCCGGTGTTTCCACCCTCAGAAATGGTACTTCGATTTCTAAACCAATTGTCCAGGGATTATTTGGTAACCGGCTTACGATACTCAATAATGGAGTACCATTGAGTGGCCAGCAGTGGGGCAATGATCATAGTCCCGAAATCGACCCACTTTCTGCAACGAGGATCACGGTTTTAAAGGGTGCTGGATCTATAGAATATTTTGGAGGAAATATAGGAGGAGTGATCTTGGTAGAACCGGAGCGAATCCAAAGAGAGCCTCATCTGCACGGAAGATTATCTTATCTGTATGAGCACAATGGTCGGGGAAGTAACTTGAATGCTCAATTGCAAAAATATTCGCCTATCGTAGCCTGGAAATTGAATGGCACGTTGAAGTATTATGGCGATAGAAGTACGCCTGATTATTTTTTGAACAACTCCGGTTCAAGAGAATATCACGGATCATTACAATTAGAAAAAACCTGGAAAGATCGACTATTTTGCGACGTATACTTCAGTAGTTTCAATACGTCCATAGGAGTATTACGAGGCTCGCATGTCGGAAATCTTACCGACTTAAACGAAGCCTTGAAAAGGAGTTTGCCTTTTTTTACAGAAGATAAATTTAGTTATGATATTGATGCTCCCAAGCAAACGGTATCACATCAATTTGCAAAATTTCAATCTAAATATCACTTTGCTGAAAATCAATCGTTGGAATGGACCTTGGCATTGCAGCTCAATGAAAGAAAAGAATTTGACGTGCGACGTGGTGGAAGGGAGAGTATTCCAGCCTTGAGTTTGCGGCAATGGAACACTCATTCCGGTTTCAAGTATCAAGGAGAAATTAAAGATAATTGGAATGTCAAAACGGGCTTGCAATTGAGTTTTACCGATAATACGAATGATCCAGCAACAGGTATATTACCTTTGATTCCGGACTACCTTTCATGGAAATTTGGAGCTTTTGCATCCTCACAACTCAAATTTAAAAAAACAGATTATCAATGTGGAGTTCGATATGATTTTGAATATCAAAATGTAGCTGCAATTAGCAGAGATTTGCCAAGAAAAATTGTCCGGAGCAATAACAAGTATGGAGGATTTAGTGTGATGAATTCGTTACTATACGGATTGACACAAACCCAAAAGATAGGTTTCCAAATGGGATTTACATTGAGAAATCCAGCGATCAATGAGTTATATAGCAATGGTTTGCATCAAGCTGTTGCAGGTATCGAAGAGGGAAATGAAAATTTAAAATCCGAGTCTGCCTTGAAACTAAGCTTGGAACATAAGTGGATTCCCAATTCGAAAATCTCTTTGCAAACTCTTTTTTATGTACAACGATTTTGGGATTATATCTATTTGCAAGCTCAAGATGAATTTCGTCTAACGATTAGGGGAGCTTTCCCTGTATTTCAATACAAACAAACGAATGCGATCATCAGCGGGCTTGATCTGGCTGGTCAATGGTCACTAGGATCGTCTTGGGCAGGCCAGTTGCGATTGAGTCTAATCAAAGGAAATGATATTTCAAATCAAATTCCATTGATCAATATACCACCTGCAAGTGTTTATGGCAATGTCACCTATCGTTTGAATCGAAGTGTGAATTTTCGTCATGTAAAATATTCAGAAATTGAATTTGAATTAGGCCATCATATCGTGTTTAAAAAATCTGGTTTACTGGAGAATCAGGATTATAAACCGGCGCCGCCTGCATATCAACTAACCAATTTTAACGCATCCACAGACGTTATTTTTTCAAAATACAAATGCAAGTTATTTTTTAAAATTGATAATTTGTTTGATATTAAGTACAGAGATTATCTGAATTTCCAACGCTATTTTGCTGATGATCTCGGCCGGAGTATTATTGTAGGGATCAATTTTAAGTTTTAATTCAGGAAAATGGAAATTCATCAATTGTCTTGGAAGGAAGTGTTGAATAGCCGAAGTTTGAAAGCAACTCAGGTGCGCTTGAAACTTCTTCAAATATTGGAACAAAGAACCAGCGCAACTCCTTACTCCATATTGCTAAAATCGATGACACCTGTAGATCGTGTAACGCTGTACCGGACACTTGAATCTTTGTTGAATCAAGGGATCATACATGAGGCATATTCGGAGCATGAAGAAACTTATTTCGCATTGTGTGGAAGAGAATGCAATGAAGTAAATCATAACCACAAACACATACATTTCAAGTGCATCAGGTGTAATGAGGTTACATGTATGCATGCTTCGTTGCAGCATGAAATAGAAGTTCCAGGTGTTGAAATACATCATTGGTCTATAGTTGCCACCGGGATTTGCAACCATTGTTGTAAGGCTTAGTCCCAATATAAGTTGTGCTTTGATTTTACAAAGCAGTATTTTTTTGTGGAAAATTTCCTCCCGAAAAATGCAATTATTACCGGATTTGTACCAAAGAAAATCCCTGGTACCTGGAACGATTGAAATTTTTTCTGAATCGGAAGAACTGTATGAATATTCTACCCATTCAGTTGAACAGATTTTTGTTTTAAGTGTATTATAATCAAAAAAGAACTTTAAAAATGCAAAGTGAGGAACAAATCAAGGAAATGGTAAAACAGAAGTACAGCGAAATTGCTCTCCAGGACAAGGGAACTAATGCCTTATCCTGTTGTGGTGCAGGAGGCTGTAGCAATGAGGTGTATAATATTATGAGTGAAGATTATGTTGATCTGGCCGGATATACTCAATCAGCAGACCTTGGATTAGGTTGCGGATTGCCTACCCAATTTGCAAAAATTAAAAAGGGGGACACAGTAATAGATTTGGGTAGCGGTGCAGGCAATGATTGCTTTGTTGCCAGAGCGGAAACAGGTGAGACAGGAAAAGTGATTGGTATTGATTTTACTCCAGCCATGATTGAAAAAGCAAGATCTAATGCTGAAAATCTTTCGTACAACAACGTGGAATTTAGACTAGGTGATATTGAAAAAATGCCTGTGGGTGCAAATGTTGCGGATGTGATCGTGAGCAATTGTGTATTGAATCTTGTACCCAACAAAGCAGCAGTTTTTCAGGAGATGTATCGCGTTCTCAAACCTGCTGCACATTTTAGTATTTCTGATATTGTATTAACGGGTTCTTTGCCTGAAAAAATATTGTCTGCTGCAGAAATGTACGCCGGGTGTGTCGCAAGTGCTATTGACAAGGAACTGTATTTGTCATATATTAGAAGTGCGGGATTTACCAATATTGTGATTCAGAAAGATAAGCCTATTGTTGTTCCTGATGATATTTTGACTAACTATTTGAATGAAAATGAAATTGCCTTATACAAGGCAAATGATACAGTGATCAGAAGCATCACGGTTTATGCAGAAAAACCTGCAAGTGCCTGTTTACCAGGTAGTGGATGTTGTTAGGCTCATGCTGAGGGCTTAAGTTTTTATCACTTCGATCAAGCACTGAATATTGTTCCTAATGTAGGAAGTGTTACCAATACTGTACTGAAATTTATTTGCCATGGCCATTTTCAGGGTTTTTGTTGTGAGCTTCAATTTCAAGTGAATAGTTTAAAATTGTGGATCCATTGCCCTTTTCAAATTGAATTTTTTCAAATGAATGAGCTTGACTTATTGTCAAAAATTTATTCAGTATATCATTTTCTTCTGTTCAGATTTGAGGGATTTTATTTTGTATTTGATTTCACTGAACCAATTGGAGAGAATAATTTGAATTGTTTTAGAATTCCACTTTCGTTTTAGAAAAAATAAATAATATTCAGCAATTGCTGATCTGATTTTTTGGGTTTGTTATAAGAAACCAGCATTGCTGATCTCAATTTTGTAAAGAATCATTTCTCGATAATTCTTTATTTTTCAACGGATTTCAATACTAACTTTGCAAACTTATGGAAGCAGAAATTCACGCATCGGTTTTAGGAATTAACAGAATAAGTCCACAAGTCATATCAGTTAGATTAGGGAATTTCTCAAAGGAACTTGTAGGTTTTCAGCCCGGTCAACACGTTTTTGTATATATTAATATAGGCGGAGAGGAGTTCAATCGAGCTTATTCTATTCACCACTATAAGCCTGGTGAGTATCTCGAGTTTGCAGTCAGAGAAGTTAAAGATGGGAAAGTATCTCCAATTCTTAACCGCCAGCTAAATGTAGGAGATCAGGTGATGATCTCACAGCCGACAGGTCATTTTGTTGTAATCCCTAAAGCTAATTTGAAAAGGGTTCACGTATTTCTCAGCGCCGGCGTAGGGATCACTCCATTCATCTCCATGATTCCGGCTTTGTTGGAAGATGAACCTATGTCCAAGGTAATATTGGCTTATGGATGCAGAACCGAGCAAGATATATTGTTTCGTCACCTGCTCGAACATTGGGAAAAACATTATCAGGATCAGTTTTTTAGTCACGTGAGTCTGAGCCAGCATTCAAAGCCAAAGGGATTGTTTTCTATGTTTAAAAAAGGCAATCAAAGTACCTGGACTGGACTGGAAGGAAGGCTTGATTATGCCCATCTTGATCGTATTTTGGAAAATACGCGGCTTGACTCGGTTGATACATTTTATTATATCTGTGGACCTGGTGGATTTATTGAGAAAATGAAATCTTATGCTACCAATCATGGGGTGAAACCGGATCGGATTCTGACCGAATATTTTTATGTCAAATCTGAATCCATTCAAGCTTCGCCTTTGTACACTGGAAAATACCGTCTGGAAGTCAATCTGCATGGTCGTCATATTGACCTGGAGGCGGATCGATCAGTTTATATCCTTGATGCCATGCTGGCGGCTGGTCTGCATCCTCCATATTCTTGCCAAAGTGGTGTTTGTTCAAGTTGTATGGCAGTATTAAAACAAGGGAAAGTCCACATGGATCACGATCATGCGTTGAGTAAAACTGAGATTGAGGAAGGATGGGTGCTCTCATGCCAGTCCCGTCCGCTTTCAGATCACGTCCAGCTGGAGTTTAAATAACATGTCTGCCTTTGTCCCGAACTTCGATGTAGAATAAAGTATTGCCAATTTTATCCCTGGATTCAAGTTTCGATAAAAGAGAAAAGCCTTGCGAATTTATCGTCCACAAGGCTTAGATTTTATAAAATCATGAAAGCGACAAGGCGTCGCCCATTTGAATCGGTTTGGTTTTTTAGTGAATCTATTTTATTTTTTCAATAATCCACCTAACATTGAGCCTGCTCCACCGCCTATTAAAGCAGTCAAAGCGCTCATCCAGTCAAAACCTCCAGAGCCGCTATTGGCAAACATTCCTGCCAACGAACCAATAATTTGCAAGGCATTGCCGCCTATAGCACCAGCAAGAATATTACCAACACCACCCAAAGCATTAGGCTTTAGCATGTTGCTAAGCCAACCTCCTCCTGCACCAAAGACTGAGTTGATCAAATAAGGCAAAATAGTTTCCATAATTTCGTTTTTGTTTGATTGTGAAAAAATGATTGAACAGGTAAAACTAAATATTAATTTTTATTATATTCAAATTATTATAATAATATTTTTTAAAATTTGTTAATGGCGTGATTCCTGCCAAGTAAACCTAGCGGGTGTCATGATAGTGGTTCGGAATCAAAAAGTGGGGTTTTATACGGGATATTTCCCGGAATAGCTCTATTTTCACGGACTAAAACTGTATCATCATATGTCCAAAAATACCAGCTTTCTATCCGGTCGGAAAGGGTTGCAAGAGAATCTGTTTGAAAGACTGGGCAGAGAAGCATCAGGTGGTGAAGGTATCAGGAATGAGCAAATAGAGGCCATTGCTGAGGAATTTCTTTTGGGGAATGCTTATATTTTTGGGACTACGAGCTTCTATGATTTTACGAGAACCTCCAACGCGGGAAAACAAATCTATATCTGCAATGGCTCTGCCTGTCTCGTAGCAGGTACACAAAATGAATTGGAGAAGAAACTGAAATCTCGATTTGCATCAGATCAGATAGGAAACATTTGTTGTCTGGGAAGATGCTATGAGAATCATGCTTTTCAGTTCAAAAACAAAAATTATTCAGGTAGTGCTTCAGATGGATTTGAGGAAATCATTCAAGACCACATTCATATAAAAGATCAGTACCCGGTCCACCAAATGGAGCCCGTGGTATTGACCAGGGCCAGTTATCATGTAACTGAATTTGAAGAGACGCTAAAGAAAGCATTGGCAGCAAGTCCTACCCAATTATTGGAAGAGGTAAAAAGATCTGGGTTAAGAGGGAGGGGAGGAGCCGGATTCCCGATGTGGATCAAATTGGATGGATGTCTTAAAGAGGAATCCCCACAAAAGTTTTTAGTTTGCAATGCTGATGAAGGGGACCCGGGTTCATTTACTGACAAGTATATCCTAGAGCACCAGGCCTTTCTTCTGCTTGCCGGTATGCTGATAGCATCTTATATTATAGGAGCGAATCAAGCTGTTGTTTATATAAGAGCGGAGTATCCTGAGTCGGTCGAAGCCGTACTTTCTGCACTTAAAATTTTAGGTGATCATCATTTAGTTGGAGACAGAATAGCAGGCACTGAAGTTTCTATCCATTTTACAGTCATCAAGGCCCAAGGTGCTTATATCTGTGGAGAAGAGACTGCCTTATTATCTTCTATTGAGGGTCAAAGACCCGAAGTTCGGGTGAGGCCACCATTTCCAGTTCAGGAAGGTTTATTTAGAAAGCCAACCGTTGTCAACAATGTAGAAACTTTAGCATGTCTGCCTTATATCATTGATCAAGGAGGAGCAGCTTTTGGAGCAATAGGAACAGAAAAATCTACTGGGACAAAACTCATTTCTCTTGACAGCGGTTTCAGTCAACCTGGAGTTGCTGAAGTTCCTATGGGTACGCCATTATCGATAGTGGTCAACCAGCTAGCCGGGGGATTTTCAAGGCCGACCAAAGCTTTGCACATAGGAGGCCCACTTGGTGGATTGTTGCCGGTCTCCAAAATAAATGATCTTAATTTGGATTTTGAATCATTTTCATCACAAGGATTAATGTTAGGTCATGCATCTATAATTAGCATTCCTGAAGAGATGCCGATGATTCATTATTTAGAACATCTTTTTGATTTTACTGCACATGAAAGCTGTGGAAAATGTTTTCCCTGCAGGATAGGTTCAACTCGTGGTAAAGAACTTATTCAAAAATCTATACAGGATACCAGTAGCAAAATAGATAAAGTCTTGATGTTGGATTTACTCGACACCATGAAACGCGGATCATTGTGTGCTTTAGGTGGGGGAATTCCCCTGCCTGTACAAAATGCAATGCAGTATTTTGAAACGGAGCTGGCACCTTATTTTAAATCCTGATCCGGAATTTATTAATTGTTATCAAAGCAGTTGATTGTAAAAGAAAATTACAAGGAATAATCCATGAATTTTGAAGAATTAAATAAACGCAGAACATTTGGAATAGTATCACATCCAGATGCCGGAAAAACAACTCTGACAGAAAAATTATTGCTATTTGGAGGTGCTATTCAGATAGCAGGTGCAGTGAAGTCCAACAAAATAAAAAAACATGCCACTTCAGATTTTATGGAGATCGAAAAGCAAAGAGGAATCTCTGTTGCGACGAGTGTGATGGCATTCCCGTACCGGGGACTTCAGATCAATATCTTGGATACTCCGGGCCACAAAGATTTTGCAGAAGATACTTATCGCACATTGACCGCCGTGGATTCCGCCATAGTTGTGATAGATGTTGCCAAAGGTGTCGAAGAGCAAACAGAAAAACTGGTTGAAGTGTGCAGGATGCGGAATACTCCAATTATAGTCTTCATCAATAAATTGGATAGAGAAGGAAAAGACGCATTTGACTTGATGGATGAAGTCGAGTCCAAGTTAAAGCTTAAAGTAACTCCGCTCTCCTGGCCTATCGGTATGGGCCAATCTTTTCAAGGAGTATATAGTATTTATGAAAAAACATTTATACATTTTCGTCCCCATCAAAAACAAGAAGACTCACCTGCTATTCGGATGGACGATACCAGTGCTTTTGTAGAAATTATCGGCGAACGACCTCACAAGCAATTCCAAGAAGATATGGAAACCATTCAAGGAGTTTATCCTGTTTTCCGTAGAGAAGACTATCTATCCGGCAACATTAGTCCAGTATTTTATGGTAGCACAGTGAATAATTTTGGTGTTAGAGAACTCTTGGATTGTTTTGTAGAGATAGCGCCTACGCCATTGGCGCGAGAAACTGAAGAAAGAATAGTTTTGCCATCCGAAGATCAATTGAGTGGATTCGTGTTCAAAATTCATGCAAATATGGATCCCAAGCATAGAGATAGAATTGCTTTTTTCAGAATTTGTAGCGGAGTTTTCAAGCGCAATACAGCATACTACCATGTCCGTTTGGACAGAGATTTCAGATTTTCGAATCCTACGTCTTTCATGGCATCCAGGAAAGAAGTTATAGATGAAGCTTATCCGGGTGATGTAATTGGACTTTATGATTCCGGAAATTTTAAAATAGGCGATGCTTTGACAGAAGGAGAAACACTACATTTCAAAGGTATTCCAAGATTTTCACCTGAAATTTTCAGGTACGTCAACAATGCTGATCCTTCCAAATTCAAACAGTTTGCCAAAGGACTTGAACAACTCATGGATGAAGGAGTTGCTCAATTATTTACGAAAGAGGACTCTCAAAGAAAAATTATTGGTGTGGTTGGAGCATTGCAGTTCGATGTGATACAGTACAGATTGGAGCACGAGTATGGCGCGAGTTGTACGTATGAACCTATTAATTTACACAAAGCATGCTGGATAAAATATTCTGACGAGAAAAAATGGGAAGAATTTAAAACACGCCGAAGAAAAGACTTGGCAAAAGACAAAGAAGGAAAGTTTGTATTTCTTGCAGAATCTTCCTGGACGCTCAATCTGATTAAAGAGAACTTTCCAGACATAGAACTTCACACTTCCAGCGAATAAATGTTGCTTTGTACTTTGTATTCATATCAATGGTATGAGCATTGTATCAATTGATCAAGACCATGGCACAATGGGGAATATTGTCTTCTAGGTATTCCTCTCCTGTTTTTGAAAATCCAAATCTTGCATAAAAATCTAGCAGATAAGATTGGGCAGAAATTTTTATTAGTTCTCCGGGAAAATGTAATTTACACATTTCCAATACGTGGTGCATCAACAATTTTCCCACACCGGTTCTTCTCAAATCTAAATTCGTTGCCACTCTGCCAATAGAAATATAATCTGCATATGAAACTCCCTTTGGTAAAATGCGGGCAGTTGCAATGATCTGTCCTTCTTGATTTTGAATCCAGCTCTGCAATGAATCCAGATCTTTGTTGTCACAATCCAAATAAATACAATTTTGTTCCACCACAAAAACTTCAGACCTCAATTTTAATATTCCATAAATTACTGAAGACGATAAGTCACTGAATGGTTTGCAATGAAATTCGAACATAATTTATCTGATTTGATAACGGCCAAAAATTCCGAAGGGATTTTCATGTGAATCTTTCATAACCTGAAACATAGCACATTCCATTGTTTCAGAAAATAGAATTTCGTTTTTGGGTGCATTGAAGATGCCAAAGAATGAAGATTTATCCTGTCCAAGATTGTTGTCCCTTCTACTGGAAGCCATATTGGTCATGGCTTTGAAATGAAGCAATTCACCTGACCAGGGAATGATATTGAGGTTTGCACAGAGCAGATTATTTTTAAAAGTTGGAAAAACCGTTTGTGATAGAGTGTCGAGATATGAACTCAGCTTGCGATAAGAGGACAAGGTGATGGGTGGTAGTAAATTACAAGCGCCCATGTAAAACGTATCTTTACCTTTGGTCAATATTCCGGCATAAATAACTGGTGATAGAGCCAAATCAAATGTATCTTTTTTGAAAATTTCATTTTTTGAGTAAATGGCTTTACCTAAAGGATCAATCCTCATCAATTCCAAGAAATTGGGATGGGAATTTTTGATTTCTTCACTGAGTGATAACCAATCTGGAGTAAATTCTTCAAGTACAACTATGTCAGGATTGAACTTTCTGATGTTTTGAATGATCGCAATTTCATCATCTGTACATATGGACGGATTCATAAATGCAACACTTACGGAATGTACATTATCCGAAATAGCTAGCTTAAGACTTGTATTGTATGATCGCATGAGGAATAAACTCATGAATCCACATGCTGCAAATGAAATGTACAACAGATGGTCATTGTCAACTATGAGAAAAAAAATTCCCAGTATCAGTGTTGCGAAAATCCAATGAACTGCAAATTGGCTGAGTTGTTTGATCAATAAGTTTTCAGGGGGAAAAATGAATAATGCTGTAACTAAAATGATCATTCCAGCTACGACCCAGGTAACTATCGATTGATTAAAAAATTTTATCGAGCTAATATGCCAGGATCTGAGATGCATGCTTATTTGTAATCGACTACAATTCTCTCTTTAAAATGATGTTTGTTTCCATCAGGAGTGTAAAGGTATAGTGATAGAATATAATTTCCTGCCTGAACAGGATTCCCGTCGTCATCATCACCGTACCAAAGTAGATGTTCTTCAGATGCGAGGATTTGATTGTACAGGTGTCTCCTCAGATTTCCCGAGAGATCATAAATATCAGCTTGAAGTTTATAGCCGCTATTTTTCAGTTGAAAAAATACATCTAAAAAATCTCTGTGACCATTGCCATCCGGAGTGATGACGCGATCTTTTATAGAATAAAACTCATTGACAGGATTTTCAACAGGATTGAGGTGTTGGCTGTTTTGTAGTCCTGGTGTACCAAAACTGCATGAGGACGTTGCCGATTGCCAGTTTGATCGCAAAGAAGACAATCCCGACGATTGTATCCTTTCTAAGGATACGCCATCCTTGGACGATAAAAATGGGTGATGCCAACTTGCATCATATGTCATTGAATCGAGAATAATCATCTTTCCTTGCTTGTTGAGATAGCCAAGGGCAAGCCTCCCGGCATCATCCGGAAGTGATGGTAAATTGTTTTTCAAGATGAGCAGAGAATCTTTGCAAACAGAATATTGCTGATTGACCACCATTGGATTAGTTGTAAAAACTATGAATGATTCTCCTGAAATTATTTTTTCAGATTTGATCGGTACCCAGTTTGAGTCTTGAGAAAAATTGACAACAAATAAATTCTGAAGTGAAATTTGCTTATTACTGCGATTGAATATTTCGACATAATCAGCACCTCCTGTTGCCGGATTAAATAGTATTTCATTCCAAATCAAATCTCCCTGCATTGGAATTGATGGTAAAGAAATAGGTTGATGAGAGATATGAGAACTCACATTGCCGACACAATCAGCTAATCCATTAATGTCAATTTTGTATTCGATTCCGGGTTCTAGTTTTTCATGGAGCAAAAGCGTTATTTCATTTTGATCTACCAGTAGTAAATCCGCAGTTGCGATGGATCTGGATGGAGTAATATTATAAATTCCCGGATCTGTGCTGATGAATTCATCAAGAGCCTCATCAAATATTAATTTGATCTCCCACTCACTGATCACATAAGCACTTAACAATTGAGGTCCTTCAACATCCTGGATAGTGTTCCAACCTTGGTTCTGTCTTCCAGGTGTGCCTCCGGCAGGATGAGTGCTGGCGCTCCAGTTGGATATTCGATGGCAGAGTTGATAGGGATTCTTCATTTCGAGACTATATCCGCCTTCTTTTTTTTCTTCTGATTGATACCAATCATCAGTATAAGAAACATCATGGATAATCATACCTTGATCATCCAATAAGAAGATATGATCTCCGCTGTTATTTAAGGAAGGAAAATTGTTTAATCCTAATACACGTCCGAATTTTTGAAATTCTACGCTATCAGATTTTGAGCAACAGATGATGATCTCTCCGGGTTGGATGTAGAATTCAGGAATGACAGCCTTTCCTGTACCATCTGTTAAGGTGCAATTTTTTAATTGTAAGACTTGATTAGATACATTTGTGAGTTCTATATATTCCTTTTCAGGTAATGCAATAGATGGGCTGGGGTCAGCCATAAACTCTGTAATCAATACTTGATTTATGGTTGGTTTGTTTTCCTGAACATACAAGAAACTCTGCCTCAGGTTGGAAGAAGAATTTCCTGTTTTATCCTTGATTTGACTGCAATTGATTTCATAATTTGTTTGTGAAACGAAGGCAGATTGAAAGTGGATACTGAGTTCATGCTCATTTAATATGTCAAGGTCGTCCGGAGGGCCAAGTGCGCTGATGACATATAAGGCAGTATTATTTGCCCAAAATGTATCAATTGGTTCGTCAAAACTCAACTTTACTTCATGCGAATTTATGGCTTCAGCAAAGATCAGTTTGGGTCCCTCTCTATCCGGATTCACCATAGAAGTCATGATATCATCGAAGCTGAATTTATCTTTTCGAGTCTCTGTGTAAACGCACTCAATCCCGAACCAAACTCTATTTGGAGATAGGCTTCCTGTGTCCGGGACAATTTTTTCTGAGATGAAATTTTTTCCACCTGTGTAATCAGTCAAAACATTCAACAAATTGTTTCCTTCTTTTCTGATTTTCATTCTGATCACAGCCGGATCAACTGCCAATTTACCTGTCACCCCTTCCGTGACGAGATTGTTCTTACCATTCAGCCTCCTGAATAATTTCCATTTATCTTGACTTCCATTTTCTCCAATTTCTATAAAATATCCGGAAGCTATACTCAGGTCCTGCTGGTCGGCATTTAAGTAAATGCGCAATAGATTTGCAGCTGACGGTGCGAACTGGAGCGAAGCAAAAAAGCTCACTTCAAGAGTATCTTGGATGTCAAAAGATCTGGCAATAGAAGATTTTCCTGCTGCCTGTGCTTCGAGCATAAGTTCTTGATTTGTATTCACTTTAAAATCCGTTACATCACCTTTCCAAACACTAGTGTCAAATGTTTCAAAATGATCATTCCATTGGCCCCAGACAGGAAAACAAAATGAAAACAAGGCGATAATGTAAAATATTAAGTCAACTCTCATTTCAGCCCAAAAGATAAGCACTTTTTATAGAACGAATTGAAAGTGGAGAATTACATTTGCATTCATGCCTTTGTGCAAGCTTTAAAAGAGGCTTTCTTCATCGAAAAAAAAAGATAAAAAATGAGTCCAGATCAAAAAGGTATCAGAGTTGCAGTAGTGGGTGTTACGGGATTGGTAGGTCAGGTCATGCTTGAGGTCTTGAAAGAAAGCCATTTTCCTATCTCTGAATTTATTCCGGTAGCATCCAGCACATCCGTAGGTAAAGAAATCCATTTCAAGGGCAAGAATTACAAAATAGTTTCCATGCAAGATGCAATTCAGTCAGTGCCTGATATTGCACTTTTCTCAGCAGGAGGATCGACTTCAATAGAGTTTGCACCACAATTTGCTGCGCGCGGCACATACGTCATAGACAATTCTTCGGCATGGAGGATGGAACCAGAAGTCCCGTTAGTCGTGCCGGAAGTAAACAGTCATGAACTTCGCAAGGATCAGTACATCATTGCTAATCCCAACTGTTCGACTATTCAGTTGGTAGTGGTATTGCACCCAATACATGAAAAGTATGGTATCCAAAGAGTTGTAGTGTCTACTTATCAGTCATTTACCGGAACAGGTATGAAAGCTGTTCGCCAGTATCAGGCAGAGAAGCAAAGTCAGGAAGTTCCCGAACCAAGGGCTTATCATCACCCGATTTTTGAAAACTGCATTCCTCAATGTGATACCTTCCTTGAAAACGGCTACACCAAAGAAGAAATGAAAATCGTCCATGAGACAAAAAAAATAATGGGCGACTATGGATTGAGGATCACTACTACGGCTGTACGAGTGCCTGTTTTTGGAGGGCATTCTGAATCCGTGAATATAGAATTGCTCAACCACTTTGATATAAAAGATATCCGGCATTTGCTCGCCAAATCCAAAGCCATCAAAGTATTGGACCGCCCTTCAGAATTTGAATATCCAACCCCTCTGCAGGCTTACCAAAAGAATGAAGTGCTTGTAGGTAGAATTCGGGTAGATGAATCCCTTGAGAATGGCCTAAATTTGTGGATAACGGCGGACAACCTCAGGAAAGGGGCTGCCACTAACGCCGTTCAGATTGCAAAAGAACTGAGGGATAGAGCTTGGATTTGAATTAATCCTTGCATTTTGAATATTTTTTTTCATGAATCTTAGAAAATCAACCAAATTGGATTGATTTTTGTCATCCCGAAAAGGAAATTCGATTGAAAGCACACGAAATTTGTTGCAATTTTGGCATACAGATAGAAGAGACTAGTTGAAAGAAGTTAAAAATTTGAAATAGAAAAGAAGAATCATGAGATCCAGACTGGTAATTTGGGGAACAAATGCACGAGAAGAGAAAGTACTTTTAGCAATTTCTCTCAATCCTGATGACAACAATATTGATATTTGGGCCATTCCCGAGAAGGACATCACGGAAGAATACTACAATCAACTGATGAATTCCTGGAGGGAAGGAGCCGAAGTCGCCATTCCGGCCTCTGCGGAGCATCGTGTGACCGAGCTGACCGTATCTGAGAGTATACTTCCCGAGGACCTCAAAGTAGAAAGAGGAGATATGATTCAGCGAGCCCAGATGGAGTGGCATTTTGTAGTCCTTTCCTCTAAGCTATACAAGAACTATAAGAATGACCTCGAGGATATTACTGAAAAAGTAAAGCGACTAGAGGTTTTTGATGTCAATGTGTGGGATGAACTCAAAGGGATGTGGGACACCGTCCAGAAGCACATATTTGATCGCAATCTGTTCAAAGATCATGCAGACTCTTTACGCTCTAAGGCCAATGGGCTTTTTGATGAGCTTAAATCTTTGCGAAAAAATCTTGACAATGAGTTTAAAACCAGATCAAAAGAGGCCTCTCAGGAAATTCAGCAAAAAGTAAGTTCCATCCTGGAAAGAATAGCCAGCGGTTCGGTATTGAAACCATTGTTTGACGAACTCAAAGATATTCAGACGAATTCTAAAAACGTACGTTTCACAAAGGATGACAGAGACCTGATCTTGTCTAAGTTGAATGAAGCATTCGCCGCTATTCGAGAGAAAAGAGAAGGTGGAGGCAAGAATAAAGAAGGTGGAAATTCAGGATCCAAAGACCAGAGACTGAACAATAGACTGGATGGGCTTTCACAAGCAATTCAGCGTATGGAGCAGTCCATCGAGCGTGACTTAAAAGATATTAGTTTTGAGAATAAAAGAATACAGGATTCCAATGGACAGTTGGAAGCACAAATCCGAGTTGCAAAGATTCGTATGATTGAAGAAAGGATAAAATCTAAGCAACAAAAACTAGATGAGCTTCTCAAAACAAAAACCAAACTCGACAAAGAGAGCGAGAAAGCAAAACAATGGGAAATTAAAAAGGCTGAGAAGCAAGAACAACAAGTGAGGATCCTCGAAGAGCAGGAAAAGATCAAATCAAAAATCTCAGAAGATATCCATTCAGCAAAGGCAACAATGAGCGATGAAGATACCGGCAAATTGGAGAAAGCTGCAGAAGAAATCAAGGACTCCAAAATGAAAAAAATCATCGTCCCAGTTACAGATGGAACAGAGTCAGAATTGACATCAGAAGGCACTGCCACACAGGCTCCTAGTGTTGATGAAGGTCAGGGTGGAGGATCTAATGAAGGATCGGTTGAAGTTGGGCATACCAAGCCAACTGAAGAAGAATGATCAACTTATTAACCAAAACATAGTTCTACATCTGGATTAAAATCAGATTATAATAATGCTTCCTATTAGATGATATTTGTAAAATTATAAGATGAAATATTTTAACTTAATGATCTTTGCACTGATTATCTCACAAGCTGAAGCTCAAGTAGCTTATGAGTCATCAAATGCACCTAAAGCAAATTCAGTTTATGAATTCACCAGCTTAGATGAATCATTGCTCAATCGAAATTCATTGCTATTAGCCGGAGCCGGAGTAATCTGGGATCTTACCCCAGGTCAGACAGCAGGAGCAATCAAGCAGAATTCAGTCTTTTTAGCTATTCAGAATACCGGAGTTGAATCAAAGTTTCCAAAAGCAAATTTGATTTTGGATGAGCTGCCTGTAGCTGATACGACCTTTGACGTATTCCAGTCAGATAATACCGGAGTATTCAACTGGGGAAATGTAGATGGCTCTAATGTGACTGTATACAGTAATCCTGTTACTGAAATGTTGTTTCCGGCGGTATTCGGGACAGAAGCATCAGATACAGCTGTTGCAGAGTTAGTGACACCACTAGGTCAAGTGGATCTGAATATTCAGTTTTTTTTCAAAATTGATGCTTGGGGTGAAGTGAAAACTCCGACTGGTACATTTCCTTGTATACGAACTCGGAGCCGTGGATTTATAATAGGAGACTTTTTTGGAATCCCAATTCTCAACATTACCGTGGACAGGTTAGCCTGGTATTCTTCAGGATACTCAGCTCCTGTTGCCACCCACAGTTTTATTGAGTCTGAATTGAATGGTGAAATTAATACAGATTATAATGCGGATTATCTGTCCAAACAAAGTGTAGGTACAAATGATAATTCTACTGATAAAATTAATGTTAAACTCTTTCCGAATCCTGCTGAAGAGTACTTAGTCATACAACTTCCTGAAGCTGATAAAGTAAAATCTATCCTTATCCTCGACGAACAAGGTAAACAGCTCATAAAAGAAAATGTAATAGGCCAAGGTGAGATTAAAGTAAGCATGAAGCAGTTTCCGCCTGGTAAATATCTTGTAATGGCTATCGGAGAGGGTAGAAACTGGGGGATGCAGCATTTTGTCAAACAATAATGATAAAATCATCCAAAGAAATTTTTCATCAAAAAAAAATATAGTTTCTATATTTGCAGCTCCAATTTAGGAATGCCTCTTTAGCTCAGTTGGTTAGAGCGTCGGACTGTTAATCCGCAGGTCCTTGGTTCGAGCCCAAGAAGGGGCGCAAAAGCTTTGCAATTGCAAAGCTTTTTTTTTGTTTATTTGTGAGCCATTTTGGCAAAGCAAGGGCTTGTTGCTTGCTTTTTTGTTTTGAAATAAAAGGAAATATGAGTATTCTGACGGTAGGGACTATGGCATTCGATACAATCCATACTCCATATGGCAAAGCTGAAAAAGTAATTGGGGGTGCCTGTACATACATTTCGTGGGCAGCATCTTATCTCTATAAACCTATCAATCTGGTCTCCATCATAGGGTATGATTTCCCGCAGGATGAAGTGGATGCTTTGCGGATTAGGGGAGTCAATATGGATGGGTTGGAAAGAGTTAAGGACAAAGCGTCTTTTTTCTGGGCAGGAAGCTACCATCAAGACATGAATACCAGAGATACACTTACTACAGATCTTAATGTGCTTGCAGATTTTAATCCCAGGCTCCCGGAGAGCTATCGCAATAGTGAGTACATCATGTTAGGCAATCTGACACCAGACGTCCAAATTGCTGTATTGGATCAATTGAGCACCAAACCAAAATTGGTGATACTGGATACCATGAATTTTTGGATGGATGTTGCCCTGGACAGACTTCTCGAAGTGATCCAAAGGGTGGATGTTTTGACTATAAATGACGAAGAGGCTAGACAACTTTCGGGAGAGAGAAGTCTGGTGAAAGCTGCTGCAAAGATTCACAGTATGGGACCCAGATTTCTAGTGATCAAAAAAGGAGAGCATGGTGCTTTGTTGTTTCACAAAGACCAGATCTTTTTTGCTCCTGGGCTACCAGTTGCAGATGTTGTTGATCCTACCGGTGCTGGGGATAGTTTTGCAGGAGGGATGATAGGTTATCTGGCTCGTACCGGAGAAATCAGCTTTAATAATTTAAAAACGGCTATCATTTATGGATCTACAATGGCTTCCTTTTGTGTAGAAGATTTTAGTCTTCAGAGATTAAGACATCTTCATGCTGAACAAATCCATTCACGCCTCCGACAATTTGAGGCACTGACCTCATTTGACGTTAACGAACTGCATCTAGATTAGTATTTATCTGGTTTTTGTTTTTAATTTGTGGGTGAATTTTTCTTAGATTCTAACTACTTCTATTCATAGATGTATAGTATGAGCTATTTGGATATTCCAAATCATTTCTAAATTCTTGATTACCCTCATTTTTGGAGATAATTTGATAAGTAAAAGAAAATCAGCTACAAAATTTTGATTAAAATTTAGCTGAATCATATCATGATCTTATTCTTTAAGGATGGATACAAAGCCGTAATTATCCGTATACTTTCGGATATATCCGAAAGTATACGGAAGGTTTACGGATCGGGCTTGGAGGGACCTATACCTTTGAGCCATCAAATTTATTGTTTCACGAATTAAAAAATTTTACAAATGAACGCATTAAGCAATTCCGTACAACTGATTGGTTTCTTAGGAAAAGATCCTGAATTTACACAATTAGAAAAAGGTAAGAAACTCGTACGCCTTTCTTTAGCAACAAATGAAGACAGAAAGCACGCCGACGGCACGAAAAGTACAGACACCCAGTGGCACAGACTGATTGCATGGGACAAGAAAGCTGAATTTATCAGTAATTATTTTAAGAAAGGTCAGAAAATCGCGATACAAGGAAAGTTAACCTACAGGAGCTATGATGACAAGGAAGGTCAAACCAAATACATGACTGAGATCGTGGTATCAGAAGTCATGAGAGTAGGCAAAGAAGACTGATCAGCTTTCTTGTACCTGCAATAATAAAGCCAAGGCAGCATCTTTTCAGATGACTGCCTTTTTTACATTTTAGAGATATGGATGTGATCATTTGATTTGTTAATAAAACAGTTAAAAATTGTCTGGAGATTTTATTTTAGAGTCGATGATTTTCATGTAAAAAAACTGTTCAACATGTACAGTTGATATTTCCTCTATTTTAGTAAATTTTGGGTATGGACATCCGTATAATCTGAGATCTGATGATTGGAATAATTAGACATAAAATATTTCTCCTGATTTGTACATATTACTTAGCAGTGGACTGCATCTATATCGGTCTTCTTTATAAAAATCATAGAGTTTATCCATTGTTTCCACACAGAATGAAATACCTAATTCATTTGCCCAATTGAGCAAACCTTTTGGATAATTTACACCCTTGGTCATTGCAGTCTCAATGTCATTTGCCGAGGCGATGCCGTAGTACAATGTATCAGCAGCTTCGTTAATCAACATCACTACTATTCGATGAAAAATCTCAATGTGAATTGATTTGATTTCTGTGTTTAAAGTCGAATTTTCATTTTTATTTGCTGATGCATAAAAACCTTTGCCGTTTTTGTCTCCAAGGAATCCGGCTTCCACCAGTTTTTTCTGGGTAATAGAAGGCTTGTATCTGGGCTCAAAATAATTTTCTCTCCACACGATTTCTGTTACAGCATAGTTGACATCATGTCCGATAAAATCCATTAGACGAAATGGTCCCATTCGAAAGCCCCCCAGAGTTGTCATCGCAAAATCAATTTCTCCCATTTGCGCAATTCCTTCGTCATAAATTCTCAGCGCTTCACTATAATAAGGCCGTGCAATCTTATTGACAATAAAGCCAGGAGTGTCTTTTGCAATGACTGTGATTTTGCCCCATTTTCGGAGCAATTCTGACACTAAATTGATGATTGAAGGATCCGTTTGTAGGGCCGGAATAATTTCTACCAATTGCATCATAGGTGCAGGGTTGAAAAAATGAATACCTATAAATTTATCGGGTTGGGGAACCGATGCTGCCAGCCCCGTTATCGAAAGTGATGAAGTGTTGGTAGCGAGTATACATTTCTCTGATATGATATCTGAGAGTGTGGAAAAAAGATCTTTTTTAATTTGCAAGTCTTCGCGAATGGCTTCAATGATGAGATCGCAATGCTTCATCTCTGACAAGTCCTTGCACCAATGAATGTGTGTGAGTATTTCGTCTTTCGAGGATGGACTTATTTTGCCTTTTTCGACTAACATGTTGAGTTTTGTACTCAAGGATTGTTGTGCTTTGAACCGCACAGATTCGATTGACTCATAAACCAATACTCGTTCAAATTGTGCGGCGACCTGAGCAATGCCCAGTCCCATCGTCCCTGCCCCGACTACACCGATTTGTTTCAAACTTTCCACCATAAGCCAAAGATACAGTCTCCATCTGACTGCGGTGGAACAGAATGTATATAAAAGCTTACAAGCAGGATTTTGCTTACTGCCCTCGTTGATTCAGAGAAATCTCCTAGTTTTTATAAACATAGAATCGAAAAATATTAGCAATCAGATTGGGCTTAATTGGAGATTCTATGTGTGGTTGAATCCAGTATTTACCAGGTGGATAACTGAAGTTCATGTTGGTTTATTTCTCTGCAGCCATATTGCTTTTAAACTTATTCTTTCGGTTGAATATGTTTTTCAAGTCAAACGATCTCCAAACTCTAAACAATGGCATATGATTGAGTCCAAGTATAGATTTTTTTTAACAAATCAAGTGTGGTGCAGCTGGTTCATTCAATGTTTGATCCATGTAGAATTAATGAAAACACAAGTTAACACTCATGGGGCAAGCGCAATACCTCGCAAATTTTTGCCTTTTACATCACTGAGAGTGTTGTTTCTTACACTCGATTATCGCTCAGCGAAAACATGCCTTGGAATTACAATCTTTGATATTATTGGCAATTAACTCTTGCCGAGGTCCCATAGCAATATCTGGTATTATACCACAGTGAAATCCTGCTAGTACAATGTATTAGGCCAAAATCGACCAAACTACCTGCTAATTCTCGATATAACAGCATGAACTTCTTTGATATGTTCCCGACAGGGCAAAATTCGCTTCCTATAATTTTGGTCTTTTTTGCAATTCAATGAGTAATATTTCCATTTTTTTCTTTCGACGGATCTCAAACTGAAGTCTAGCTCAAATTCATTGTGACAGCTACGCAAAATTTCCAATTATTTTGTGTACTTTTGTCAAAATATCTTTTGAGCAGAATTAAAAGATATAAAATATAATTATTTTTAATATATAAAAACTTGATTTACAGTATAAGATCAAGTAGGAGAGCGGTATTTTGGGGCAAATGAAAATCAGGAATTCGACAATCAATATAATATACAAAGGGTCTAAGCCAATAGTGCAGCAGACCCAGGCTCATGGAGGGCCAATAATGACGATTCTTCGATCTGCATCAACCAGAATTTAGACGCTACCCCTTTGCTTATGCTGTGGACAAGTTGCCACAAACTTTCATTATTATGGATCCTATCATATTGGGTATAATTGGACTTGCGGGAGGAGGCGGACTCGGTTATGTTGTCAGCAACGCCCTCGTTAAGAAGTCCAACCGCCAAAAAATTGAAGAAATCAACAAAGTTTCAGATCTGGAACTAGAAAAAGCAAGGATTTCTGCGCAGCGCATTTTAGATGAAGCTCAAAACAAATCTGAGAAGATAGTTGCCAAAGCAGAGTCAAAAAACGAGAGCATCAAGCAGCAAAAAATTCAAGAGAGTAAAGACAATTTTAGCAAGCTGAAATCAGAATTCGAAAGCTTCAAGTCCAATCAGATGATTGAGCTCAAAGAAAGAGAATTGAAAACCCAGGTTTTGGAAAAGGAGGTCAACCAGAAACGTCAGGATGTTGATGGCAAAGAAGTGGAACTCAAGACCTTGAGAGAGAATTTGGAAATGCAATTAAAAATTGTCTCAAAAAAGAAAGATGAGTTGGAAGAAGCCAATGAATTGAGGATAAAAGAATTGGAACAAATAGCCAAAATGACTCAATCTGAAGCCAAGGAACACATGCTTCAGGCTGTCCGGGCTAAGGCAAATACAGATGCACTCTCTATCGAAAAAGAGATTATAGAAAATGCCAAAACCAATGCCAACAAGCAAGCAAAGAAAATTGTCATCCAAACCATCCAACGGATGTGCGCAGAGTACACGATAGAAAATTCTGTATCCGTGTTCAATCTGGATAGCGACGATATCAAAGGTCAAATTATCGGTAGAGAAGGCCGCAACATTCGCGCTCTGGAGTCAGCTACAGGAGCTGAGATTGTCGTGGATGATACGCCGGAAGCTATCGTGATTTCGAGCTTCGACCCGATTCGTCGGGAAGTAGCCCGATTGGCTCTAAAGAAACTCGTAGCGGACGGAAGAATTCACCCAGCTCGCATTGAAGAGGTAGTGACTAAAGTGAAGAAACAAATTGAAGAGCAAATCGTCGAGATCGGAGAACGAACCATCATTGATCTCGACATTCATGGTCTCGATCCATATCTGGTAAAAATGATCGGCCGGATGAGGTTCCGCTCATCGTATGGACAGAATCTCTTGGAGCACTCAGTAGAGACAGCCAATCTGTGTGCTGTCATGGCTGCTGAACTTGGACTCAACCCAAAACAGGTCAAAATGGCAAAACGGGCGGGATTGCTCCACGACATAGGTAAAGTTTCTGAGGAAGAATCAGAGCTTTCACATGCGCTTTATGGAATGAAGATCTGCGAAAAGCACAACGAACATGAAGTTATTATTAATGCGGTTGGAGCCCACCACGATGAGATTGAAATGAACAATATCATCTCTCCTATTGTGCAGGCATGTGACGCGATCAGTGGTGCAAGACCAGGTGCGCGAAGAGAAATCCTGGAGTCTTATTTGAAACGAATCAACGAACTGGAAGAACTTGCAATGACTTATGAAGGTGTTTCAAAAGCATATGCTTTGCAGGCAGGGAGAGAATTGCGTGTAATAGTAGAATCAGAAAAAGTTACCGATCAATATGCTGATGACCTCGCTTTCATGATTTCTCAAAAAATCCAGGACGAAATGCAATATCCCGGACAAGTGAAAGTGACCGTCATTCGTGAAAAAAGAGCCACAGCTTTTGCAAGGTAAGAGGATATAATTCCTTATTTATAATCCTGCGATCGGTACCCAAATTTGCCGGAGTAATGGTATGCAGCTTGAGAATTTCAATTTTGTGAGAACTCAGGTAAGATGATCCGAATATTGAGCTTCAGCTGAATTCCTCCGCCCTTGATATTCCAATTCTTTTTGCAATATCCGTAGGCTTACATTACTTGTATCTTTGATCAGGTTGGTATGCATTTGGAATAATTAGTAATCTATGAAATCTACAAAATCCATTACCCCAATTCTCTTTTTTTCATCCAGAAAGAACCAAACTTGCTCAGTGCACTTTTAATGAAAGCAATCAATTCAAACTGAGATCACCCTCTTTATCTTCTGAGCACTATTTCTATCTTGTCCATTACCTATTGATTCCCCAGATGTTCAGATGATTAGCTGGAGGACTTCGTTTTATTCAACTCAGGATGAAATCGAAGCGAAGCTTTGATTAATCCTTGTATATTTGGGCGTGGTTTATTCCTTATTATTGACATACAATCAATTGTTTATAAAGTAATCAATGATTTGTTTGGTGTTTATTGTAGAGTCAATGCTGTTGTATGAGTCTTCTCTTATTAGTCCAATGTTTTTTGTGTAATACCTTTTTGCAATCCATATGTAATTTGGCGGCCCATATGAGTAATATTCTTCAACAGCAATTGTTGGGTAGTATGGATTAGATGAAATTGTGATGGTCGTATCTTTCACAATAATTTTTCTGCTTACTTGTGTTCCTGACCAATTGTATATTATCCAATTACTCCCAATAGGTAGAGAATCCGACAATATCATTGTCAGAGGATATGAACCTGAATTCGATATCGGTCCTGTATGAGCTTCATAAGCCCAAATTGGTATCTTATTATATATTGGAACAAAAAAAGTGTCAGATATATATGCAGCTGACCCTATTGTGTAATAATCTTTTTGGTATGATGAGTCAGTCTTGATTAAGGTCGTGTCGTTATTGGAGTCCACATACTTCCAATATGAACCAGGAAATGCAGGAAAATAGTCTAGTGGATAAATAGTGTCATACGATGTTGTATTTGGATTAGGAGGATTGTTGTCTGGTATACTTTCATCTTTCTTACAAGCAAATATGCAAGAAATTACGAATAATATTAATAAGAAGATAAGTGTCTTCTGGTTTTTCATATGCTCTGTTTTAATTTTCCTTTTTTTTTGCATTGCTTTTCTAGCCAAAGTAGCATAATATTTTCCTTTTTCAAACTTGTTCATTTCGAAATAAAGTTGACTAATTTCAATCAATTCTCCAGGATTGTTTTTATTCAAATTCTTTAGTATCTTAGAAAGTTTGTTATTCAAATCTTTTTCCTGCTTTAATATTTCCCTGCATTTTTTACAATTTTTCGGAAATGATTGTACCCAGAATTTTAGTACTTCATACCAATATTGTTGCTCTTCTTTCTCGAATATAAAATTTTCTCCGCATTTTTCGCATTCCATTTCTTTGTCGAAATAAGCAAGATAGGGAGAATAATCACAATATGTTTGGTCTTCAAATTTGGCTTCAATTGCTCTATTAGACTCAATACAGTCATCACAAGCCCAGGAAAAATGTCCACTTTTAAATAATCCTTTAATTCCGCCATTCCAAGGACAGTTCGAAAACATATTAGTCTCACTTCTTCTAATTTTTTTAATTGACGGTTTATAATACCAATCCCTTTAATGTTTAATTCATTACAACAGGGACAAGTGGAATTATTTTTGAGATAGTTTATATACACTTTATTCCTTTTTTATTTGAGCCCAACATTATTTTCTATGCCATTATGGTGTTGATAATTTCTATTTATAAGGGCTTTCTTTTCATTTAAAACGAAGTTAAAACAAAATTATATAATTTGTTTAGGATTGCATGCTCATATCAGATTTATAATTCTCCCCGGCGACCTACAATATTATATTTCGATTGGATAAATTGGGTTTTTAGGCTTGGGATTTGCTTCCTCACTTTCATAGAAAAAATATTAAATTGGTGATAAATTGCATTGTACTATCAGATACGAGTGTAAGCGATCATTATCGGGTTCTGAATCGTAGGTGATTTACAAATATAGCAAGTTGTTTCTATTTTGTATCTTTCTTTTATATATATTTAATTATTTAATATGATGGATTTAGGGAAAAGAACGGAATTGAATTTCTGATTACTTCGTCATTGTTTTTAGCTTGGAGTTTTCTGACTTTTGGCTTACGTTTTTAATTGTTCTTTTGGCTTGATCCAAAAGAACCAAAAGATCAAGGCTGTTTTCATTTCTTAACGTCTTTGCATTCATTCAAAAACTTAAATGAAAAAAGCTATTCTGAATTTCTGAGAATTTCATTCTATACTGTACAATCTGATATTACTAGATGTTTTACCTTATCAAGCTTACATCTTGTATCAGTACTTTTGTTTCTCCTCGACTGGTTTTATAGTTTAATACAATAACATACACACCTGGCATAGCATTTTCTCCTTTTATTTTTCCATTCCATGAGGCTGTATTTCCTGCGGTAGAGTGGATGAGACTTCCCCAGCGATCATAGATTTTCAAGCTTTCTATGTTTATCGAGCTTCCTACCTGGGCTTGCCACTCGTCATTGAGATTGTCGCCATTGGGCGTGAAAATATTGGGAGCGTGGATGTCGTCATTTCGTTGGATGATCAATTTTATTTCTTGTACGTATTCACATCCGTTTTCATCTATCAATGTCAAGAAATAAATCATCTCCTGATCCGGACTGAACACTATATGCAGATCGTCTAATGGATTGATATGATCACTTGGGTTGACGATCACTTTTTTTATTCCGAGGGTATCAAAATTAATCAATAAGGAAGTGCCCGCATCGAGTGTATAAGTATTTTTTAGGGACGGATTCCATTTTTGAGCTGCAATGATTTCTACAGTATCGTGAGTCATACAGCCAAGTGCGTCTATACCGGTGATGATGTATTTTCCCTGGGTCAATTGATCTATCTGTGTCGAACTTGTGGACTGTCCATTGATTGTAAAGCGAATAGGATCAATACCACCACTTGTTTTAATTATTCTGATGCTGCCAAGATCTTCCGGACAGAGTGGATCTGTTTTTTCTACTGTGAAATCTACTGCTAGAGCTTCTTTTATAGTGATGCTACTACTCTGCATACAACCATTCTGATCCGTCACGGTGAGAGTGTAGGTTCCTGCGGGTTTGGTGATGCTGTTGATTTGTTCACCACTTGACCAGCGGTAGGAGGTATAAGAATTATTACTGCTAATGCTTGTCGCTTTTCCTGTGCAGATGAGGCTGTCTGCTGTTATTTTTAGTGCTTTGATGGTATGTGCTTTTATATCTATACTGAGGATGGTGTCACAAGCTAAAAGGGCTGAGACCGTGTCTATAATTCGATCTCCTATATTGTAATTTTTTCCTTTGTACACATAAGTTTTTTCAGGACAGACATTTATTGTTTTTACTTTGGAAATTAGTGGTTCAAATTTAAGATTCAATTGGAATATACTGTCGCAGTCAGTTGAAGAGCTTATGCTGTCTATATAACTACCTGAAGCGACCAACCACTTGTTTCTCCAATATATGCTATCTCCAAGACAACTGCTGATGCGAACCGAATCTACATAGGTCTTTCCGAAAAGAATTTCTATTGTATCGGTATAAACACAATTTGTAGAATCTATTATTTGTACAGAGTATGTTCCGCTTTGTGTTACTCTTAGTTCACTTGAACTACTGCCGGTATTCCATAGATGAGATCCATTAATATTGGTTTTTATCTCATAGTCTGATGTATTACACAATTTTACATCTTGTCCTAGAAAGTTGCTTTGGGTGTTTTTAATATGCACATTTAACTTGGCCGTATCCGGATTACAATTTCCTCTGTCTTCGATATAATAAAATAATGAATCTTGCATATTGATTAAAATAGAATCCGGACTCCATCTTCCTCCATTCCAGGAATTTTGTCTAAGCAATGGGTGTAAGCTAAATGGAACATTCTCCGAACAAATCAAAATGCTTGTATCGAGTCCCGCACAAGCATATTGTGGTATATGGATATAGCTGTTTGCTTTGTAAACAAATCCATCACAGGTTTTCAAAACAAAACTTATTGTTCTTGTTCCTTCTTGTGGACATTTCTGTTTGTTCTCATAAAATACGTTCTGAATACAACTGGCCAACTCCGCATCTGTCCCAAGAAATCCTGTAAGCAAAATTGAAGTGTCATGCAGGATTTGTAGCTTATAGTTGCTGCATGGATTGACTGATAATTTTTCTTTGTTTTGATCTAATCCTGCATGCAGCTCAATCCAAATACTATCCACACTTACTCTTGGAAAGTGAAACTGTGCATCGATATCTGATATAGACCTTTTTTGGTCTGGGCAATATATCTGTTGAAAATCTGCGCCCACAAGTCCGCAACTATTATTAATATCCAAATCGAATATAGTCTTACAGGGAGGCGGCTTAGGCCATGCTGTAATAGAATATACATAGGGAGTATCCGGTGTACAGACCGGAGTGATTGTTCCTGTAGAAAAATCCAGCTTTGAAATTCCTAAAGGAATGGTAGGATGACCTACTTGTTCTGAAAACAAGTAGGTCTCCCACACACCGCAATCTATCTCTACAGATTCCATGGAAACCAAAGAATCATTTTGATATGGCAGGCTATTGGCAAACTTAAACTGTAATGTACTCTGAGATGGGTCCGAGGTATTAATTTTATATACCCCGTTTTGGAACATTCCAAACAATGCACCATCTCGGTAACAAAGATTAATAAACTGATATGGAGCAGTAAATCCATGTATAGTGAGCTTGTATCCTCTGGGAATATCTACACTCAGCAATCTTTCTTTGGAACTTGACCAGAGTACGTTGCAGTCATCCGTAACCAGACTGGTCCAATTTTCTGTTTGATTGAAAAATTCTCCAATAATTGGTATCGAAGGTAAACCATAACAATGTGTTACTGTATCTATAGTTCGAAAATATCCTTTGATAAACTGTGTATTAAATAAAACGATCAGATAACCCTCCTTGGCAAAACTTGCTCCTCCATTATATACAAACGCCCCAGAAGAACCTTGACAACCTGAGCAATATCCTGTAAGTCTGGGATTGGGAAGCTGAGTATAAGTACAGCCGGACAAATCTATCCTGAAGGCACAGCCTTTGCCCACATTAGGTTTTAGACCATAAAAAATCTGACTATAACAGTTTTGAACAAACAAAAAAAGGATAATCAGCACGATACCATTACGCATGATACAAGTCGGTTTATTTTACAACAAATCGTGCAGAAACATTCTTATGATTCACTTGCAACTGGAGTATGTAGATGCCGGATGGAATGTCATTTTGCAGAACCATACTTGCTCTTTCACTTTTGAAAGTCAGATTTTCAGCATAAAGCAATGCCCCTCTGCTATCTACAATTTTTGCCGGATATGATCCATCTTTAATTTTCTCAACGCGCAGTTGAAGCTCTTGTCCGGAAACCGGATTGGGGTATATTTCTAATGGTGATGAATGCTCTCCTATGATAGAGAAAGCAATTTTCCGTTCTTTTTCTTCTTCATTCACCACATAATTGTATCTTAGATTATTATCTATTTGTATTAGATCCACAGTTAACCCGGCTTTATTGAGTACTATAGATCCAATTTTTTCCTGGAAAGGCTGAGACAGATCTCTGAGCCAAATCCATTTTAAAGATTGTCCATTTTTTTCAATGATATAAGATTTTTCCGTATATAAACTATTGGATTCTATACCTACTATTTTATAATCTTGATTCGACAGTCTGATCGAAAGATTGAGCGCACTTATTACTTCTGTAATCATGATATCGATACGACTTGGATCCTCTTTAGATACCTCAAGTTTTATTCTGACTGGAGCAGCATTTTCTATATTAGGATAAAATGCTTCTTCAGGTAGTATAATCAATTCTTCTTTATTAGACTCTCTGGATTCTATGTGTGGATCTTGAAAGCTCACAGTGCAGATATCGCAGTCCCCACTATAATAATCCAAAATTCCGAGAGTGGGATGTATTCTCGCCACGTCTCCAACCTTGACGCCATGAAAATTGATTGTATTGGTAGAATTCAAAAGTGGATTAACTGTAGCAAAATCAAAAAAGTTAAGTCCACTCCATGGTGTATAATTATTATAATCATTATCCGTAGCAAATCTAAAATTCTTTGGAAAGCTTCCACCAAGAATCACATTATTTATTTTTACTATATCAGCTGTAGTATAGGTTCCACTTAAATTGGCATCTGCAGCAATATAGTTCCATGTTTGGGGAAATCCACCGATAACTCCTAGGACAAGATTTCTTACGGCATCAATATCTGCTTGTGTCACTCCACAGCTATGCGGCTGAGTTGGAGAAACAGGGCGGATCTCATATTGACATAGAGGCTGCAATGTATTGAAGGCATAATTGCCGTTCATAGGCGTGGTCTGGCTTGCCAAAATAGTAGTCCCCATAGTAGCTTGTATGGCTAAATCAGGAAAATTATCTTGGTCAGAACAAGAGCCATTCGAAAATATATTGTTTCTATATTTTACGTTACCATGAATATTCACCGGAGCGTGAATAGGAGTAAATAAATTATAATTGGCCAAGGCCATTGGATAACAGGTAGTCTGTGTTGGTAATAAAATAGAAGAACAATCAATAAAACATGCTGGAGAAAAAAATTGGAATGGATAGCTGTGCGAGTATTGTGGTGGAGAGTTGTCCCCATTCCATACAATATCAAACAGGTTCATATCCGTATTAAAATTAATAGGAGTTCCGGTACCATTATTCCAATGTGCGTTAAAATTGATAGAATTGGAATTAAATGTAAAATACGTTATCCAACCTTGTTGACCAAAAATGGAATTCACAGAATTCATCGTTTTTAATTGATCCACAAGATTTGGACTAAAGGTAATCAGTACATTGATACGATAAATAAGATAGGGTACTTCGTCCTGCTTATCAAGAGATACATTGACATTTTGCTGGACATTGCATCCATTTGGATTAAAAGACATCATCATATGATAATTTGGACACTGAATCTGAGCCGCCGTCGATCCAGGCATTAAAAAGTTAAAGATAAAAATTAGAAGTGCATAGCAGAATTTAATTTGCCCCCCCCCGAAGGGTTACAGAATTAAATTTCAATTTGGAGAATTCGGTTTTGGGGTTTGGGGAAACGTTCGTCTTTTTCATAGAAAAAATATTAAATTGGTGATAAATTACATAGTACTATCAGATACGAGTGTAAGCGATCATTATCGGGTTCTGAATCGTAAGTGATGTACAAATATAGCAATCTGATCAGATTTTATATCTTTTTATTTTACATATTTATTATTTTAATATGATAAGCTGGATGAAGAGTGAAAATTGAACTTTGCCTTTTCAATCAATTAATGCGGCTTTTTCTAATTCGATTGGGAAGCTGTGTTTACTATTTTTATAAAGGGTACTTGTAGAAATTCAAACTTGATCAAAAACGAGCTTGATTGAATACAAGTTTTTCATTCTAATTCACAGAATTTCTTTGTTCGTGAGTCGGGTATAACGATGCATAGATTTCTTTGCCATACCTCATTACGTTTTGTGCAATGAATTTTTTCATCAATGCAAGGTTTTAAAATGTGTAATTATTATTTACAATATAAACTTATACAATTTTCCGCTTTGACATCCCAGCCAGAAATAGCCAGAACCAAAGCTTGAAGCATAGATGTGAGCATCTATGTCGGCATCAATTGTGGTCCAGTTTGCTCCTCCGTTTTCGGTCATCACCATGTGGCCATTTAAGCCGCAAAGTATACCTACCTGCTCAGAGGCCCAGGCAGAAGTGTTGATGACTTCCAACCCGAAGGAACTCGTTTGAGATTTTCTTAGCTTTTTAAATTGGCTCAAGTCTTTATTGGTCTTCCAAACACTCCCTGAAGCGCCAACTATGAATACAGAACCGGTAGATAATACTTGTATATCAACAAAATGGTCACCAGAATAAGCTAATGTATCCCAATGGTTTCCGTCATCTGTGCTTTGGATGATGAGACCATATCCGGCAGCAATCCAGTTAGTACCACCAAGCCATCTGATTGCATCAAGTTCATGATTGGTCAATACCCGGTTGAAGAGGGTATCTGCCGTAGTGAAGACATCAATATATCCGATATGAAATGCCTCTCCTCCACAACTCATGATCGTCCCTTGTGCTGAAGCGTCAGCGTCCCTGTAAAATCTATATTCCTTATAATTATTGTGCCATGCTGAACCATCTCCAGCAAACTCCCAGATATGATCTATTCCTGCGCCTATAGTTCGACCAAAAGTTTGATGAGATAAAGAGAATATTTTTTTATTGAAAATTTGATTGTTGTCCCAACTTATTCCGGCATCATGGCTTATGGATAACTCAGCTGTCTGCCAAGTACTTCCCGTTAGAGCCATCAAGCTATCCTGACCCACAAATTCTATTGCTGAAAAATCAAATGTGGAAGGGAAGTTTACTGAAATCAAATCCACTTTCTCCGTCTTATGGCATCCGGAGAAGCTTAGTAAGACGGCTACTTTGAAAATGGAACGAAAGAAAATCAATTTTTAATGCTTTTGAACTCCCGGGAAAGAGGCGCTACCGTAGTGAGAGCATTTAGAACTTAAAACTGGTTTAAGTTGATACGATTTGGTAAATGCAGCAAAAAAAGCTGTAAGTTTATCAAACTGCATATTCCTTGAATTTGGTTTGGGAAAATAAACGATGTGCTGAATAGTGCCGTCAGCATTAAAAAAGACATTCATCCATAACTTCAGACCATTTAGGTCGAATTGGTTCTGGATGGAGTAAGCTTCAATGTCGGCCATGACCTGATTCCATAAGTCAAAGGCTCGAGGCATATTATTGTCACATACAGTGAGCAGCAATTTGTCATATTGATTGATCAAATTTTCATAGGGCTGTTCGTACTCACCGATCATAAATGATCTGGGAAGCGCATTTCCCTCCTGAGGTTTGTTCTGAGGCATCGAATTCTGCGCAGGTATAGACGATCCGTAGATCAAATGCACCACGCAAAGCAGCGATGCCATGATTAGTTTTAATTTTATCATTGACTTAGCAAATCTAAGGGTTTTTATAAGCCTAAAAGTTATCTCACCCAGATTATTTCAAAACAAGTGTTAAGATTCAAGAGTTCTACGGAATCTATTTTATAGGTTTGGGGTTTAAAACTTTAATAAAAAATTAATATGTGGATTGATATTATCTGTGGGTTATTGGTGGGGTATTTCTTTTACCTGGGATACACAAAAGGAATCATCAAGACCGTTTTCGGCATATTATCGGTACTATTGGGTCTATTGATCACATTGAAGTTTTCTCATTTGGCTATGCAGCTTATGGAGAAAATCATCAATGTCGACCCCAGAATGAATGTGATATTGGGATTTGTTCTGACGTTTCTACTGGTCTTGATTGCCATCAGGATGCTAGGTCAGGGTCTGGAGAAAGTCTTGGAAACGGCACATATCAATATTATTAATCAGCTGGCAGGAGGAGCTGTTTCAGGACTGATAGCGCTTGTACTCTACGCTTCTATCATCGGGTTTTGTGATAAAATTAAAATTATTAAACCTGAGGTGGCTCAAAGATCAATCACTTATCCATATCTTTTGACAGTATCAGGTAAATCAAAAGCAGTGATCGACAAGCTGAAACCGATTTTCTCGGAATTTTGGGATAAAACTAATGAGGCAATTCATAAAGTAGATCAGTCCACGCCACAAAAAGAGCTTCAACCTGATGACATGAGATAATCATCGGATAAATGAATGGGTGAACAGGCAGTTCGATCAGGTATTGAGCACGGAATTGAAATCCGGATCTTATAACGGAAAAATATTTGATGTTCCTGATGTATCTTTGTGCCTCACGGATTAAAGATATGCAACCGGACCATATTCCATATAGTTTTTACCCGATTTTCTTACAGTTCTGTGTAGCACTGACTTTCGTGGTGCTTGTCATCCTTGGCACCCATTTACTTGGGCCGAAGCAGCACGGCAAGAGAAAAGACGACAGTTTTGAATGTGGTTTGGACAGTGTAGGCAATGCGCGAAACCCTTTTGCCGTGAAGTATTTTATGACAGCTATTTTGTTTGTACTGTTTGATGTGGAGATCATATTCTTGTATCCATGGGCAGTCAACTACAAAAAACTGGGCTGGTTTGGCTTTTGGGAGATGTTGGTATTCCTCACCTTGTTGATGGCAGGATTTTACTATGTCCTGCGTAAAGGTGTCTTAGCCTGGGAAGAAAAACATAGAGAATAATCGAACTAATACAGAATATTATTTGGAATATAAATTAAATCAGAATGAGTGGTAAAATAAAAATGGCAGAAGCGCCTCCGGGTCAATCAGGTCCTGGTTTTTTTGCTACATCATTAGATTCTGTAGTAGGCCTAGCCAGGAAGAATAGTATCTGGCCACTTCCGTTTGCGACTTCTTGCTGTGGTATCGAGTTTATGTCCACCATGTCTGCCCACTATGACTTAGGCAGGTTTGGTGCTGAAAGACTGAGTTTCACACCTCGCCAAGCTGACCTCCTTATGGTGATGGGCACTATCGCAAAGAAAATGGGTCCGGTACTTAGGCAAGTTTATGAGCAAATGGCAGAACCAAAGTGGATGATCGCTGTAGGAGCCTGTGCATCGAGCGGAGGAGTCTTTGATACCTATTCTGTCCTACAAGGTATTGATCACATCATTCCAGTAGACGTTTATGTGCCTGGTTGTCCCCCAAGACCTGAACAAATTATAGAAGGAATATTGAGAATCCAGGATGTCATACAGAGTGAAGGAGTGAGGCGTCGTGACTCCGAAGAATACAAACAATTGTTAGATCAGTATTTAGTCAAATGATGGAAGCTCTGTCGCAGGAACAATTGCAACTCCAACTTCGTGAGCTATGCGGTGATGTCTTTAGTTTCAGTCAGGACAATGCCGGAATGTGTGTCGCGGAGATACCCGTCAATCAACTCTATCAGGTTGTAAGTAAACTATACAAAAATGATTCACTTGGATTCCAATTTTTGACCGATATCTGTGGAATACACTATCCGGATCGCAAAGGTGAGGAATTGTGCGTGGCCTATATGCTGCACAGCCTTGTTCATAAGACACGGTTAAGGCTTAAAGTATATGTTCCATTGAGTAAACCTGAGCTCCCTACTTTGACAGGTATATATGCCAGTGCAAACTGGATGGAAAGAGAAAATTACGATTTCTTTGGTTTGAATTTTCTGGGACATCCTGATTTGCGAAGGATCCTCAATATGGATGAGATGGTTGATTTTCCTATGCGGAAGGAATTTCCTTTAGAAGACCCTCGTCGAGAAGACAAAGCAGACTACCAGTTTGGCCGATAAGTATTTGAGGACTATTTTTTTGCTATCCTTTCTTTTCTGTTCTGCACGTGGAGTGATGTGGATTGATTGCCTGAGTCCATATAAAATTCAGTATTCATAAAGAAATTCCAAAAGAAGTGTTTAAGATTGGT
The DNA here is from genome assembly GCA_016710235.1 of Saprospiraceae bacterium. NCBI lineage: Bacteria > Pseudomonadati > Bacteroidota > Saprospiria > Saprospirales > Saprospiraceae > Saprospiraceae bacterium. The sequence goes on along the minus strand of JADJLG010000001.1, from coordinate 480,900 downwards.
TCCATTTCTTATTTTATATTTCAAAATACTTAAATAAGCTATCAATTAGCATAAAGTCGAATGTGAAAAAATATTCAATATAGTAGCGATCTTTTGACCACTTAATTGAAAAAGAGCCCATATTCAGCTAATTTTGTGTCTAAAGCAAGGGCTGAATCTAATGAAGACAAATTCGGAGTATCTCGATTCAATTTCTAAGACGGAAAAACCTGAAATTCCTTATACCACGCTCAATCTGGGACCAACCCATCCGGCTACGCATGGAATTTTCCAGAATGTCTTACAAATGGATGGAGAACGCATTGTCAGTGGCGAACAAACCATAGGTTATATCCATCGCGCCTTCGAGAAGATAGCGGAAAGGAGGCCGTTTTACCAGATCACTCCACTTACGGATCGGATGAACTATTGTTCTGCGCCTATCAACAATACAGGTTGGCATCTGACAGTTGAAAAATTGCTCGGCATCAAGACTCCGAAAAGAGTAGATTATATGAGGGTAATGATCATGGAGATCTCTCGTATTACGGATCATTTGGTATGCAACTCTATATTGGGAGTGGACACAGGAGCTCTTACAGGATTTACTTATGTGTACCAGTTCAGGGAGAGAGCTTATGAGATTTATGAGGAAATTTGTGGAGCCAGATTAACGACCAATATGGGTAGAGTAGGAGGATTTGAAAGAGATTTCAGTCCCCGGGTTTTTGATTTGGTCAGGAAGTGGCTTCAAGATTTCAGGCCCATTTGGAGAGAGTTTGAGCAGTTGCTCACAAGAAATAGAATTTTCATGGATCGGACGATCGATACAGGGCCTCTGAGTGCTGAACGCGCTTTGAATTATGGATTTACAGGTCCCAATTTGAGGGCTTGTGGGGTAGATTATGACGTACGTGTAACTGAACCATACAGCTCATACGAAGATTTTAAGTTTGACATACCGGTTGGGACAACGGGCGACACTTACGATCGTTTTTTAGTTCGCAACGAAGAAATCTGGCAGAGTGTCAACATTATCGAACAAGCGTTGACAAAAATTGAAGCTGAACCTCCCGGAGTGTATCATGCTGATGCAGATCATTATTATCTGCCGCCAAAGCAAGAAGTGTATCGCAACATGGAAGCTTTGATTTATCATTTTAAAATCATCATGGGTGAGATAGAAGCTCCTGTGGCTGAAGTGTATCAAGCGGTAGAAGGAGCAAATGGTGAACTTGGATATTTTCTTATCTCCGACGGGGGACGTTGTCCATATAGGTTGCATTTCAGGAGACCTTGTTTCATATACTATCAGGCTTATCCTGAGATGGTAAAAGGTCAATTATTGTCTGATGCTATCGTGGTGTTGAGCAGTCTGAATGTGATTGCTGGTGAATTGGATTCTTAATCGACCTGATTAGGTAGATTAAAATGAATAGTTGAAAATTGGTTGGAACTGAAGAGTCGGCCAAAATTTTGTTCTTTGAAAAATTGATTTGCTTTGCAATTCCTGCAAAGTATTGTCCATTTAAATATATGAGTGGTTTTAAATGCAAGTAGTATTTAATCAGCAAAAGAATAAATCTCCTTATGGATTGGTCTTACAATGAATTCCAAAGTTTCAATTAAAGGATTCGCATTGAAGATTACAACAACACATTGAACTTAACTTTTATAAATTAATTGGAATCATTTTTCAAATATTAAGTAGAAGAATTTATAAATCGGATTTATTTCAAATAGATATAAAGTATTGATTCATGCAAACTGCATTTGAATTTTCGGCTAAAGCGAAAACAGAGATTCAGAATATTATCGGAAAGTATCCGGCAGGCAAGCAAAAATCTGCATTGTTGCCTTTGCTTCATATTGCACAAAAAGAAAATGGAGGCTGGCTGTCTGTCGATGCGATGGATAAAGTAGCAGAACAACTCGGGATTCTGTCCATAGAAGTGTATGAGGTTGCGAGTTTTTATTCTATGTTTCACCTGAAGAAAATGGGGAAGTATGTGATAGAAGTCTGCCGAACAGGACCATGCTGTAATGTAGGAGCGGAGGAGCTAATACAATATATGGAAGAAAAACTAGGTGTAGCTTCTGGAGAAACTACGGCAGATGGTTTGTTTACCATCAAACCTGTAGAGTGCCTTGCTGCTTGTGGTACAGGTCCTGTACTCCAGATAGGCCCTGAATATAAATATCACGAGAATATGACCAGAGAAAAGCTGGATCAACTTATAGAAGAATTGAGGAGTAAAAATTAAATGAATTTGAATTCACATTAATTTTCCGAATAAGTAAAAAATTCATGAGCAAAAAAATATTACTCGAGCATATCAACGAACCCGGAATACAATCATTTGATGTGTATAGGAAGATGGGTGGCTATCGCTCAGTTGAAAAAGCACTGCGTGAAATGACACCGGATGCAGTCGTGGAGGAAGTAAAAAAATCCGGTCTCAGAGGTAGAGGAGGAGCTGGTTTTCCAACGGGAATGAAGTGGAGTTTTCTCGACAAATCCACCGACAAACCGAGATACCTGGTGTGTAATGCGGATGAATCGGAACCGGGTACTTTCAAGGACAGATATCTGATGCAACATATACCTCATATCTTAATAGAAGGCATGATTACGTCTTCCTATGCATTAGGAGCGAGGACTTCATATATTTATGTCAGAGGCGAAATGATGTATATCATTCGTATTTTGGAACAAGCCATTCGAGAAGCATATCAGGCTGGATTTCTAGGAGAGAATATTTTAGGCACAAACTATTCATTGGATATTCATGTGCAACCCGGAGGTGGTGCATATATCTGTGGCGAAGAGACTGCTTTGTTGGAATCACTTGAGGGAAAGCGCGGCAATCCGAGAAATAAACCACCATTTCCTGCAGTGTCAGGACTGTATGGTTGCCCTACAGTGGTAAATAATGTGGAAACTATTTCTGATGTGCCTTGGATCGTCAATAATGGTGGAGATGCATTTGCGGCCATTGGTATTGGAAAAAGTACCGGTACCAAATTGATTTCTGCTTGTGGTAATATAAATAAACCTGGTGTTTATGAAATTGAGCTAGGTGTGAGTGTTGAAGAGTTTATTTATGGTGAGGCATATTGTGGTGGAATCACAGGAGGTAGAGATTTAAAAGCTGTTGTAGCCGGAGGATCTTCAGTTCCGATTTTGCCAAAAAATCTGATCCTTAAAACGGCTAACGGTGAGAATCGTCTGATGACGTATGAATCACTCAGTGATGGTGGTTTTGCTACAGGTACGATGTTGGGTTCCGGCGGATTTATTGTGTATGATGACAGACAATGTATCGTACGCAATCTATGGAATTTCACACGTTTTTATCACCACGAATCTTGTGGCCAATGTAGCCCATGCAGGGAGGGAACGGGCTGGATGGAAAAAGTTTTGCATCGGATCGAGTATGGTCATGGCAGAATGGAAGACATCGATTTGTTGGTGAGCATTTCTAAAAATATTGAAGGAAAAACGATCTGTCCTCTGGGAGAAGCGGCAGCATGGCCGGTAGCTAGCGCGATCAGACATTTTCGTGCAGAGTTTGAAGCGCATGTGAAAAATCCTGAGAGTTGTGGTAAGAAACATTTGCATCGGGAACTTGTAAGTCATTGACCGGAGTACTGAAAATAGAATTTGTTTTGATAAATAAATTATTTTATAAGATGAAACTCAAACTTCCAATTCTTCAAAAAAGCGAAGCAATTGTAAGTATCGATTTTATATTTGATTTGTTTAAAAAACTGAATATGATTTTTATAATCAAGATATATTCAAAATTAAAAGTAGGGTTGAAGTAATGAGAAATTTAAGTTATAGAATATCTAAAAAATATTCATTGGTAAATATTTGTCATTTGTCTATTCACTAAATTATGTCGGATCTAATCAAAGTAACTATAGATAATCAGAGTATAGAAGTGCCAAAAGGTACAACTATTCTCCAGGCTGCGCGGATGATAGGTGATCATTACCCTCCCACGATGTGTTATTATGGTCCTGTCAAAAATACAGGAGGCAAATGCAGAACCTGTCTTGTAAAAGTGACACAGGGATCTGAGGCTAACCCAAGACCTATGCCCAAGCTTGTTCCCTCATGCATAACCAGAGCGGAACACGGGATGGTAGTAGAAAATGAAATTTCAGCAGAAGTACAAGAAGCGAGAAAAGGTGTAGTTGAGTTTTTGCTCATCAACCATCCATTGGATTGTCCGATCTGTGATCAGGCTGGAGAATGCGATCTACAGAATTTATCCTACGAGCATGGTACGGAAGGCACAAGATATCAAGAAGGCAGACGTGAATTTAAAAAGATTGATATTGGCCCATACGTACAGCTGCACATGACGCGATGCATTCTCTGTTATCGCTGCGTATATACTGCTGACCAATTGACTAATGAACGCGTTCACGGAGTGATCAATAGAGGTGATGTCAGTGAGATCTCAACCTACATTCAACATTCTATCGACAATGAATTTTCAGGGAATATTATTGATGTTTGTCCTGTAGGTGCTCTTACTGATAAAACATATCGATTCAAGCAGAGAGTTTGGTTTTCAAAACCGTTTAATGCTCACAGAAACTGTCCGACATGTTCCGGCAAAACAGTGGTATGGCTCAAAGGTGATCAATTGATCAGAGTAACGGCCAGGAAAAATAAATTTGGTGAAGTGGAGGAGTTTATCTGCAATGAATGCAGATTTGATCATAAAGAAAAATCACAATGGACTATAGAAGGCCCGAGGAAAATGGATGTGGATTCCGTAATTACAGCAAATAAATATGAATTGCCGGTGGTATCTCCGGCTGTTAATGTTGACGCAAAATTTGTTTCAGAATGAGCGAGTGGATGATTAAAACGATTTTTATCGTGGTAATATTTTCAATATCATTGTTTGTTGCCATGTACTCGACCTATGCTGAGCGTAAAGTGGCTGCATTTCTGCAAGACAGATTGGGGCCAAATCGAGCCGGACCCTTTGGCATATTGCAGCCGCTGGCAGATGGGGTTAAACTGTTTTTTAAAGAAGAATTTATTCCTTTAAAGTCCGATCGCTGGTTGTTTTTAATGGGACCGGGATTTTTTATGTTGACAGCTTTGATGACCAGTGCAGTTATTCCATTTGGACCAGATTTTTCGCATGAAGGAAAAGGGATTTCTCTACAAGCTACAGATCTGAATGTCGGTCTGCTTTATATTTTTGGTGTTGTTTCACTGGGTGTCTACGGCGTCCTGATTGGCGGTTGGGCTTCCAACAATAAATTCAGTTTGTTGGGTGCAATCCGTGCAGCTTCCCAGAATATTTCTTATGAATTGGCAATGGGCTTATCCATTGTTGCACTCGTGATGATGACCGGAACTCTTTCTTTACGTGAAATCGTAAATCAACAAAGTGGCTGGCATTGGAATGTATTTTATCAGCCTCTGGCTTTTTTAATTTTTATTATTTGTGCCTTTGCTGAGACAAATCGTGCACCATTTGATTTACCTGAATGTGAAACGGAATTGGTAGGAGGATATCATACTGAATATTCCTCAATGAAACTAGGATTTTTTCTTTTTGCAGAATACATCAATATGTTTATAAGCAGTGCTGTGATTGCAACATTGTTTTTTGGAGGATATCAGTTTCCATTTGTTAGCGAAATGGATCCCGGTATGTTAAAAACAGTATTGAGTATTTGTGTGCTGTTTGGAAAAATTTTCTTTTTCATTTTTTTGTTCATGTGGGTCAGATGGACATTGCCTAGATTTCGTTATGATCAATTGATGAATCTGGGATGGAAGATTTTAATTCCACTTTCGGTCATCAATATTTTAGTCTCTGGAATCATCATATTGTGGAAAGGATAATGAATATGCCAATATGAAAGAAAATGTAATTTTTTGTTTAACTCATTCTATTCATCATTGAATATGCAACTGACGGAAAGGAGAAAAGTCATGGAGCGTAAGCCTATGAATCTGGCAGAGAAAATGTATCTGCCTGCTATACTCAAAGGTATGGGAATTACCATATCTCATTTTTTTAAGAAAAAAGCAACCATACAATATCCGGAGCAGAAGCGTCCGATGAGTAAAGTTTTCAGAGGGCAACACATCCTGAAGCGCGACGAGAATGGTGCAGAGCGATGCACTGCTTGTGGTTTATGTGCTTTGGCTTGTCCAGCAGAAGCGATTACTATGACTGCTGCAGAAAGGAAACCGGAGGAGAAGCAGTTATACAGAGAAGAAAAATATGCTTCAGTGTATGAAATCAATATGCTGCGCTGTATATTTTGTGGTTTTTGTGAAGAAGCTTGTCCTAAAGCAGCTATCTTTTTGCAAAATGACGTCATGGTTCCACCAAGTTTTGAAAGAGATGATTTTAGATATGGCAAAGACAGATTGGTTGAACCAATTAAATCCAAGAACTGATGAAAATTGAGTGGATATTTTATTTGTTGTCTTGTCTGTCTGTGATCGGCGCATTGATGGTAATATTGTCTCAGAACCCTATCCGGTCAGTGTTGTATCTTGTATTTACTTTTTTTACAATATCTGCGCAGTATGTTTTGCTCAATGCTCAGTTTCTGGCTTTGGTAAATGTAGTAGTTTACGCAGGTGCGATCATGGTTTTATTTTTATTTGTCATCATGTATCTCAATCTCAATACAGAGTTTAATATATATCGCAATTGGATAGCAGGACTTGCTGCATTGATTTCAGGTGGATGTTTATTTCTTATTGTGGTTTCAGCACTTGGACAGAATTTGTCTCCGACAAATAACAAGAATGAATACGACATCGGCTTAATCGAAAAATTGGGGATGACACTTTATCGTGATTATCTATTGCCAATGGAGTTAAGTTCAGTGCTGTTCCTGGTGGCGATGATAGGAGTTGTATTACTGGGAAGAAAGGAAATTTCAGAAACAAGTCAGGTTCGCATACCTTAATCTTTAATCTAGACTGTCATGCAACAATCAATACCGGAAATTATAAGAACGATCCCGCTTGGACATTATCTTATCCTTAGTGCAGCCTTATTTGTAATAGGGATGATGGGTGTTTTGTTTCGGAGGAATATCATCATCGTATTCATGTCTATCGAAATTATGCTCAATGCGGTCAACCTCATGTTTGCAGCCGTTTCTGCATATCATTCTGATCCCTCAGGACAGATCATGGTGTTTTTTACGATGGCTGTTGCTGCAGCTGAAGTAGCAGTTGGACTTGCTATCATTGTGATGATGTACAAGAACCTGAATACAACAAATGTGGATTTGTTTCACAATCTCAGAGGCTGATCCTAATCATATCAAAATGAATCACACTCCTGTAGACAAAAGTAAAATCAAATGGATCTAAAATTAATCTTGCAGTTTATATTGTGGCCACCATTGATCGGATTTATCATCAACGGCTTGTTCGGCAGCAGGATGCCATCGACTTTAGTAAAATGGATTGCATGTCTGATGCCCTTGATTAGTTTTGTAGCCACGTTTATTGCGATCCAGGCAGTTGGTCAGGTAGGTGATAAAGTAACGCTCTGGGATTGGTTTCGCTATGGCAAAAATGTTTATGTGAATTTTGAATTTTACATGGACCAATTGAGTCTCACAATGTTGATGGTTATAACCGGTGTTGGATTTCTGATACATGTATATTCAAGCTCATACATGGACCACGACAAAGGTTATTGGAGATTTTTCTCTTATCTGAATTTGTTTTTGTTTTCTATGATCATTCTGGTACTGGGTTCTAATCTCTTGGTTTTGTTTGTGGGTTGGGAAGGTGTTGGATTATGTTCGTTTCTTTTGATAGGATTTTGGTTTGACAACGATGAATATAATGCTGCCGCTCGCAAGGCATTCATCATGAATCGCATTGGGGATTTGGGATTTTTACTTGCTATTGCAATGCTTGTTGGTAACTATGAATCCATAGATATACTGCGCATCAACGATCATTTCAAAACGCTGGCACCTAACGACAAATTCGCAAGCGCCGTTGCCTTTTTACTTTTTGTTGGGGTGACCGGTAAATCAGCTCAAATACCACTTTTTACCTGGTTGCCCGATGCGATGGCTGGTCCCACACCTGTTTCTGCGTTGATTCATGCAGCGACGATGGTCACAGCAGGTATCTATTTAGTAGCGAGAATGAGCCCACTCTATGCTGCCACGCCTATGGTTTCGGAAATCGTAACTATCGTAGGTATTTTGACCGCAATCCTTGCAGCGAGCATCGCACTCAAACAAAACGATATCAAAAAAGTACTCGCCTATTCGACCGTGAGTCAGCTTGGGTATATGGTAGCAGCTCTGGGAGTAGGCGCCTATACCACGGCAATATTCCATGTGGTCACACATGCATTTTTCAAAGCATTACTATTCCTGTCTGCGGGTAGTGTGATACACGGCCTCAGTGGCGAACAAGATATTCGAAAAATGGGAGGTCTTAAATCAAAGATGAAGTGGACTCACCTCGTGTTTTTGATTGGAACCCTGGCCATCTCTGGCGTGCCTCCACTGGCGGGATTTTTTTCCAAGGATGAAATATTAGCCAAAGTGTACTTGCATTCCATTTGGTTTTTTATAATACTGGCTATTGCCTCAGTATTTACAGCTTGGTATATGTTCAGATTGTATTTTATGACATTCCACGGAAACTATAGAGGTGATCATCACAAATGGGACCATGCGCACGAATCTCCTGCTCTCATGATCATACCTTTATGCATTCTTGCCATTTTGTCGGCTGTAGGTGGTTTTATGGGTATGCCTGAAATCATGGGCCAGCCTCATATATTGGAAGAATATATTCGGTATGCTATGGTGTATAAAGAACATCACGTATCTCATTTTTTTGAAATCATGCTCTGGGTTGTAACTGTGGTGGTATTGGTCATCGTAATATTTTTTACCTGGAAAAAATACACTAAAAATTACCGGGAATTGGAAGAAAGTTCTGGCAATTTTTTATCGCGATTACTGGAGAATAAATATTATCTCGACGAAATTTATGACAGAATATTTGTAAAGCCGGGGTATCAATTTTCTAAATGGCTCGGAACGATATTTGAAAGTCGAGGAGTCCATGATGTGGTCATGATACCCGACAAAATTCTTGTAGAAGGAAAACCGAGTTTTGCAAAGTGGCAGTCAGGGCATTTGAGTTGGTATCTGGTCTCTATGGTGATTGGACTTGTTCTTTTGCTTTTTTTCATCATAATAAAAATCATCTGACATGTTGTCTTCGACTATATTGTTGCTGTTGCCGATTGTTTTTGCACTGCTGTGTTTTGTCTTGCCTCGGAGATATTCAATATGGATTTCAGGAGCCGGAGCCGTGATTCAGTTCAGTTATTTCATGTACCTGTTTCTCCAATTCAAGATCAACCACTATCAGTTGTACAATTTCAAGTTTGACTGGATTCCAGGATTGAAAGACAGTTTTCATATTGCAGTAGATACTATGTCATTATTGCCATTGTTGCTGGTGAGTTTGATTACTGTGATCGTGGTACTTGCAGCTTCTTTGATTTATGAAAAAAGAGATTCTGCTTATTTCGGATTAATATTTTTGACCATTGCGGGATTGAACGGTTTTTTCATGGCACAAAATCCGATTACGTTTTATCTGTTTTTTGAACTGACCCTAATACCTGTTTATTTTCTAGTATTAAAATGGGGAGGACCTAAAAGAAAGAAAGCAGTATTTACGTTTTTTATTTATACAGTATTTGGGAGCTTTCTCTTGCTGGCTGCAATATTTTACATTTATTCTTTTGTCGGAATAAATCTGATGACCAGCTGGAGCTTTTTGTACAATAACCATTTTCCTGTACAACACCAGTACTGGATGGCAATTGTATTTTTTATTGCATTTGGTATCAAAGCACCAGTTTTTCCATTTCACACATGGCAGGTTAATTTGTATGAGCAGGCAGACAAACCCAGTGTAATTCTCATCGCCGCACTTCTTTCTAAGATGGGTGTCTTTGGTTTTTTAAGATTTAATTTTATTACACAGGACGTTATTCCAAAGCTCAGTTTTTATTTGATCGTAATTTGTGTTGTAGGAGTAGTTTATGGTGCAGTGGTGGCTTGGAGGCAGACAAATTTGAGCAGACTATTGGCATATGCCTCTATGTCACACATGAGTTTGTTGGTGGCGGGCACATTGACTGTTTACGAAGAAGCATACAAAGGTGCCATTTTTCAAATTCTCGCACATGGTATCGCGATAGCTGGCTTATTCTTTGTAGCAGACGTTTTTCAAAGGAAAACTGGTAGCGATAATCTCGATGCAAACTCAGGTATGGCCAGGGTTCAGCCTAGATTCGCGACATATTATTTTATCCTGGTGCTCGCTGCGATTGGCTTACCTCTAACTAGTGGTTTTATCGGTGAATTTATCATGATAACCAATGTCACCAAATTCAATAAAATTGCTGGAGCATTTGCAGGATTAACGATCATTTACGGTGCCGTTTATATGTTGCAGTGCTATCAGAGATCGATGTTTGGAAAACGTCATGACGAAAGATATCAAAACTTCCAGTTATCATTACAAGAAGATTACATTTTTATAGTACTGACCGTGTTGGTGATTGCGTTGGGATTCTTTCCAAGCAAATGGATAGATTTGACTGCCTACGCGATTGGACAATTTGGCGAATATTTTAAATATTAATTCGGACAATTATTATGCTCACAATCATTATATTAACCGTTGCAGCTGTACTGATTTTGTTTTTGGGATTTGCCAGACAAAGGGGATTGATATTACCGGTGGCTATGTTGGCATTGGTTGCAAGTTTGGTGGCAATGCATTATCCGGAATGGACTGAGACATCTATATTAACAGGCATGCTGCATTTTGATTTGACTTCTTTTGTTCTCTGCATTTTGCAGTTTGTTTTTGCATTGTGTATAATTCCTTTTTTGCATCAATTCAGGCAACGCGGTAACGAAGAACTTGGGGATATTACAGGTTTGTTCCTGCTGGCGCTCATCGGTGGTATGATCATGGTATCATACCAGAATTTTATAATGATGTTTCTGGGTATAGAAATTTTATCTATTTCTATGTATGTATTGGCAGGTGCAGACAGGAGGCGTATCACATCAAATGAAGCTGCTATTAAGTATTTTATCATGGGCTCATTTGCAAGTGCTATATTGTTATTTGGAATCGGCGCTATTTACGCAAGCACGGGAAGTCTCAGTTTTGGCAATGTGTTGCCCGGAATGGATAAATTCTACCAGATAGGAGTATTGTTTGTTTTAAGTGGGCTGGCATTTAAAATAGCCTTGGTACCATTTCATTTTTGGGCACCTGACGTGTATGAAGGTACACCGACAATTTTTACAGCGATCATGTCATCCATTGTGAAAATTGCAGGATTCGGAGCACTGTTGCAATATCTCAAATTGTCTTCCGCTACTTTACCGGAATGGGTATTTTGGTTTTTATTATTAATTGCATTAGTGACTATTGTTGTTGGAAATATCATGGCTTACAATCAGACGAGTGTAAAGAGGATCTTAGCTTATTCCGGGATCGTACAAGCAGGTTTTATTCTGATTGCAGTATTAAAAATTACACCACAAACTGAAAAAATTCTGATTTATTACTTGATTGCATACGGTGCTGCATCATTGATTACTTTTTTAATTACACATTTTGTTGAACGACAGTCAGGATCCGATCATTTAGATTCTTTCGGTGGTTTACTCAAAGCAAATCCATTGCTGGGAATTTTAATGATTATAGCCCTGATTTCTCTTGGTGGTGGTCCTTTGACTGCGGGCTTTATGGCCAAATTTTTAGTTTTGCGTGAAGCTGTTGGTCTGGGATTTCTATCATTGGCATTTGTAGCCTTAGTTGCCGCGGTAATCTCAGTTTATTATTATTTCAAGATCATCAACGCGATTGCATCACCGAGTGGTGACCATAGCTGGTCAGTGTCCTGGAGATACAATAGTGTGTTGTTAGTTTTGACTTTAATTCTAATCCTCTTTGGAATTGCACCTTCTTTGGTGATGATGCACATATAAAAGCAGCAAAGTAATGTTTGTTTTTACTGATTAAATTTTACTTGGCAGCTCAAGAATTTCGTTCTGTTTTTATGCAGACGTTTTTGGCTTCAGTAAAAAATTTCATGGCCTCCCATCCTCCTTCTCTTCCCACCCCGGAGTCGTTCATTCCTCCAAATGGCGTCCTGAGATCTCTGAGCAACCAACAATTTATCCACACTATTCCTGTATTCAATTTTTCTGCCATTCTGTGTGCTTTTTGAAGATCACTTGTCCATACAGTAGAAGCTAATCCGTATCGACTCGCATTCGCCAATTGTAAAGCCTCTTCCTCATCTTTGAAGACTTGCAAACTGATGACCGGCCCAAATATCTCTTCCATGTTAGTACGACAATTCGGTCCCAAATTTTCCAGAATTGTTGGTCTGATGAAATTTCCATTGCTGCATCTGCCTTCAACTTGATATCTGCTGCCTCCGCACAATATCTTGCCACCTTCTTGCTGTGCCAGAGAGATATAGGACATTACTTTTTCTGCATGTGCCGACGAGATCACCGAACCGATTTGTGTTTCGGCAATCAAAGGATCTCCAATCCGAAGTGCTTGAATCCTGCTCACCAGGTCATCGCGAAATTTGTTGTAGATAGATTCCTGAATCAGGATACGACTTCCACAAAGGCAGATTTGGCCCTGATTGGAAAAACTAAGCCGCTGCACTTCTCTGAGAGTCAATTCGTAGTCGCAATCTTCAAAAATGATGCATGGATTTTTACCACCCAATTCCAAACTGAGTTTTTTGAATCTAGGGGCAGCTTGAGTAGCGATATGAGCGCCGGTTTTTGTGCCACCCGTGAATGAAATGGCTGAAATGTCCTCATGATCGATGATAGCTTGACCTGTTGTGGGCCCATCGCCCAGAATAATGTTGAGAACTCCGGAAGGCAAACCAGCTTCTGTACAAATCTTGCCTAACATCATTGCAGTTGTCGGACTGAGTTCGGAAGGTTTGCTGATAACACAATTTCCCGCAGCAAGAGCCGGTGCTATTTTCCACGAGAATAAATAGAGAGGAAGATTCCAAGGCGAGATACAAGCTACTATACCTATGGGTTGTCGCAGTGTATAATTGATTGCTTTTCCCGGCATCCAGTGGCTTTCGGACGAAAACTGCATGGCTGCAGTTGCAAAAAACCTGAAATTTGACGCTGCTCGAGGTATATCTACGCTGCGTGATACGTGCAGAGGTTTGCCTGTGTCATTTGTTTCGGCAAGAGCAAGCGCTTCTATATCCCGATCGATGAGGTCAGCGATGCGAGAGAGAATACGAAACCGCAGCTCTCCTGAACTAGACTTCCAACTCTGTGCAGCTTGTCGGGCAGAGCGTACAGCCATATCCACATCCAATGCGTCAGATATCGGAATTAATGAAATGATTTCTCCTGTTGCAGGATTGGTATTGTCCATATAATTCTCCTTAAGAGGAGGTTGATGAGAACCGTTGATGTAGTTTTGTAATTTCGCAAGCATGTAGCGGAATGTGAACAGCGAAATTAAGCAATTATTGTACGAGTGTCGTGTAGAAAATGGAAAAGTCTGAAATTGCATTGGTCGTTTTTTTAAAAAACGCGATAGCCGGCAAGGTCAAAACGAGAATTGCTGCCACGACGGATGATCGTACAGCATTAGAAGTATATTCAGAGCTGACAAAGAGAACTATTGAATTGATTTATCAATTGGAGGCGAGTACTTACCTGTACTTTAGTGATCACATTCCTCATGATTTTGAAGCGTTAAAAGAAGCAGTTAAAAGGCTTCAGTACGGTCATGATTTAGGCGCAAGGATGTCAGGAGCAATAAGTGAATGTCTCTCGGATCATCGTGCAGCAGTTATAATTGGCAGTGATTGCCCCTATCTGACTTCAGAAATTGTAGATAAGGCATTCCTGAAATTAAATGAAGTGGATTTTGTGATTGGGCCTGCATGCGATGGAGGTTATTATTTAATCGGAATGAGAGCCCATCATCCGGATATATTTGAAAATATAGAATGGAGCACTTCAAATGTCCTGAGGGAAACTATTAATAGAATAAAAAATTCAGGATACAGCTATCATTTATTGCCTGAACTTGAAGATATTGACAGCTGGGAACAGTGGATAAAATATAAGATTCACATTTCTTGAGTTAATATTAATCTTTGGAAAGAAATTAATAAAAATTGGAATTTTAAAGTTAAAACCTTGTAAAAATTATTCCGGATATTAGTTTTTTTTTAAATTTGAATCGGAATTTTTGCTTGAGCCCTTCAGTGCTCAAGTATTGAGACAAGTTATGATCGATGCCCGGAATCCATACTATAAGCTATTTGGCGAGTATTATACACAGGAGACCTGTATCAATGGAATAGTAGGAATGCAAGCTCGTGAGAAAAATTCATTTGAAGTGTTTCTGTCTCCAAATCCTGTCAGTAACAGATTATTGGTAACTTGTAAAGATCAATCTGATTTTGATTTACCACATGTGATTGAAGTATGGAATAGCCTGGGTAATAGAGTGAGCGTAGATATCATTAAAGGAGATCATTTACAATATGAAGTGGATGTAGATCATTTGACTAGTGGAGTATATTTTATATCAGTAGAGTATGAGGGCATTCAAAAAGTGCTCAGATTTGTTGTGAATCACTAAGATTATTTTCAAGGAGGTCATCTTGATGGCCTCCTCATTTTTAAAATATCGTAAAAATGAAAAATTTCATTGTCAGTATTTTTATTCTCAACACTTTTATTTGTCTTACTTTGAATTCCCAACCCTTTCAGTATGAGTGGGCGAGATCATTTGGTGGTGATCAGTCTGAATATCCAAGGCTCATGAAAGTTGACAAAAACGGAGATATCTACATATTGAGTGACACGGATTCAGAACATTTTTCTGTGGATGACAGGTTTCACTTCAGATGGCTGAACTCTTCCGCCAGATTTAGCGCATTTATACTCAAGTATTCCAGGAGTGGAAGCCTGCTCTGGGGGAAGGCCATTAGACCGGAATCTGCGGTTCAGGCTTTAGGCCTTACTGTATTAGAAGATAACAGCATTGTCATCTCGCTCTGTCATGGGGGGAATTTGTATCTGGACAGTATATTAATAAGCAAGAGTGCGGATTTTAGCTACAGAAATGTTATTATCAAGCTGAGCAGCAAGGGTGAGTTGATGAATAAAGAAGAATTTTATAGCAATATTGAAGTTGATAATAGTGGAGGAATCGAATCGGATCGCAATGGAAATTTGTATCTCATCTCAAAGAGCCGAGGTCATCTCTTGAATTCCAAGGGAGATACTTTATATAGATCTAATCTGGCTGTTGGGTATAATTTTTTTCTCATTAAAATGGACAGCAATTTCAATATATTATGGATGAAAACGATCTACAACAATAGTATCTATTTATTTGATATAAAGATAGATCTTGAGGATAATATTATAGTTTGTGGGTTGTTCGAGGGAAGAGATCTAAAGATTGATTCATTTGGTGTAAAAAATTCAGAAACTATATATCATCCTATAGTCGGTTTAGGGGACCTTGAAATATTTTTGTTAAAACTCTCAGCTGAGGGCAGGGTGCTGTGGCTGAAGACAATACAAGGAAAAGATAATGAATATACTTCGTATGGAAGCATTACTTTTGATGAAGAAAATAATATCTATTTTTCAGGAGCTTTTGAGAGCGATACCTTGAGATTTAATCCTATCACATCTTTGTATAAACAAAGTAATCCATTGGATCACTTTGACATATTTTATACAAAGTATGACAAGAGTGGAGAATGTGTATGGGCCAGGCAAATCATGAATGGATATGGTGGAATTGAAGATGTGAGTTCGCATTTGTTGGGCAATAATTATCTGGTCATTACCGGCAATTATTTCTCTTCACATCTGCTATTCGGAAGCACAGATTTGGAAAATAGAGGCGAGGATGACATATATGTTTTACTGGCGCGAAATAACGGAGAGATCCTCGGAGGAGTCACAATTGGTGAAGAAGGGCGTGAGAGTAGTTTTCAAATTGCATCTGATGCAAACCAGGTCTATATTCTAGGTTCATTTGGAAGTAAGGAGCTCAGGTTCGGAGATGGGTATATACGCAACGACACAACCACCGGAAAATTGGACGGATTATTTATAAAGTACCACCTCGACTCTCTTCTTTCTGTGGACGACAAAGAGGTGTCCATGGATGGATCGGTAACTATCTACCCGAATCCGGCATCAGAAAGTATCACTGTGCAGCTTGAAGCCCCATCTCATGAGGTATTGATGTATTATAATCTTTACACCATAAATGGCTTGTTTGTGAATTCAGGAATCTTACAAGGGAATCCGGCAGAGATTTCAGTCAGGTATTTACCTGCAGGAACTTACATCATAAAGGGAGCTACCCGTAAAGGAAAAAGATATGTAGGTAGATTTATAAAGAATGGTGAATAATTAAAATCTTTTTCAACAAACATAAAATCACTCAGTGAGCTGATATTCTGAATTCCTTAGTTGAATTAAAAATATTTACTCACATCCAGGTAATTATTGACGTAATCAGATATTGCCCTCTGAAATGTCCAGTCAGACCTATAATGGATCGCATGTCTGAGTTTATTCATATCAGCTTCAGTGAAATTCTGATATGACTTCATGAGGTGGTCAGGCATGTCCATGTACTCAATATTTGTCTCCATACCCAGTGCCTCAAAAATTCCTTTTGCCAATTGATTAAAACTATGTGCTGTGCCGGTCCCCAGATTATAAATACCGGATTGTATTCTGTTCTTGTAGAGCGTATAGATCGTCTCTACTATTTCTTTTACATAAATAAAATCCCTTTTTTGCTCACCATCTGAAATATTGGAATCATTAGATTTGAATAGTCGAATTTTTCCCGTGTTTTTTATTTGATTATAACCGTGGTAAATGACACTGGCCATTTTATTTTTATGGTATTCGTTTGGTCCGAATACATTAAAAAACTTTAAGCCGATCCAATATGGGGGAAATTGCACTTGTCTGAGGATCCACTCATCCACGATTTGCTTAGACCATGCATATGGATTCAATGGTTCCAATTTTGGAATTAAATCATGATGATCACTATATCCATGAGTACCATCTCCATAAGTAGCAGCGCTGGAAGCATAAATGATCGGAATGTTTTTATGAACACAAACTTCCCACAATTTTTTTGTAAAACTGATATTGAGCTTTTCAAAAATGTTTTCATCATACTCCATGGTGTCCGTTCTTGCACCTATATGCACAACGAAGGAAATATTGTCTTCGGTCTGTTGTAACCACTCCGAAAATCCATCTCTGTCGATGTATTGCAAATATTCTTTACCATCAAGTACGGCATGATATTTTTTATTTGCCTCATCCACTAGAATCAAATCTTTGTGTCCCATGGTATTGAAGTAACCCACGAGGCAAGAACCAATAAATCCTCCGGCACCGGTGATGACTATCATTGCATATAGGACTCAGTTGGTGGGCAAATGCAAACCAGGTTTCTATCTCCATGCGCATTGTTTACTCGTCCAACTTGAGGCCAGAATTTTTGTCCATGTGCTTGATAAGCTGCCGGAAACGCAGCTTTCTGCCTGCTATAAGGTTTGTCCCAGCTATCTGCAGTAATGAGTTGCACTGTATGCGGTGCATTTGAAAGAACATTGTTATCAGCAGGATACTCTCCTCTCGCGATTTCATCTATTTCTTCCCGGATCAACAATAATGCATCACAGAATCTGTCAAGTTCAGCTTTGTCCTCAGACTCCGTTGGTTCTATCATGATGGTTCCTGCGACCGGAAAAGACAAGGTAGGTGCATGGAATCCGTAATCCATCAGTCTTTTGGCAACATCTTCTGCACTCACACCAACATCTTTATAAGGGCGCAGATCGACGATAAGCTCATGAGCAACTCTGCCATTCGCTCCGGTATAGAGGATCTTATATTTGTCTTTCAACCTTGCAGCAATATAATTTGCATTTAATATGGCATGCTTGGTGGCTTTGGTCAGACCATCAGGACCTAACATTCTTATATAAGCATAAGAAATGAGCAAAATACTTGCACTACCATACGGTGCTGCAGAAACTGAAGGTACCCCGGGACCATTCACCATTTGTGGATAAAACTCATGTCGGGGCAGAAAAGGCTTCAGTGTGTCGTTACAACAGATGGGACCCACCCCCGGGCCGCCTCCCCCATGAGGGATGGCAAAAGTCTTGTGTAAGTTGAGGTGACATACATCAGCACCAATATTGGCTGGATTCGTGAGGCCAACTTGTGCATTCATGTTGGCTCCATCCATATACACCATACCTCCATACTGATGAATGATATCGCAAATCTCTTTGATGGAAGTTTCGAACACTCCATGCGTGGATGGATAAGTGACCATCAAACAAGCCAATCTATCTTTATAAAGTTCCGCTTTCTGGCGGATATCATCTACTATGATATTCCCATTTTCGTCGCATGCTGTCACAACCACCTGCATACCTGCTATAACTGCTGAGGCAGGGTTAGTACCATGAGCTGACGAAGGGATCAATGCTACATCGCGATCCATATCAGATCGGCTTTCGTGGTAAGCTTTGATCGCCAGTAGGCCAGCAAACTCGCCCTGAGCACCTGAATTGGGTTGAAGAGAACAGGCGGTAAACCCGGTCACCTCACAGAGATACTGCTCGAGTTCATGAATGATTTGCAGATAAGCCGGAACTTGATCTTGAGGTGCAAATGGATGTATATTGCTGAATTCCGGCCAACTTACGGGATAAAGTTCTGTTGCAGCATTGAGCTTCATCGTACAAGAACCCAATGAAATCATTGAATGTACCAACGAAAGATCTTTGTTTTCAAGGCGTTTGATATATCTCATCAAACTGGATTCAGTTTGGTTTGTATTGAACACATCGTGGGTCATGTACTCTGAACTACGGATGAGCGGCTGAGGGATATTCAAGCCCGCTGAAGGTATGACAAGACTACTTTCTTTTTTGCCCATGGCAGCACTGAAAATATCAGTTATTGTTTTGAGTTCATCTGCCGTGGCTGTTTCGTCCAAGCTGATTCTTATACTGTCTCCGCTATACCCAAAATTGTAACCTGCAGATTCCGCCAAAGACTTCACTTTCTCGCGGAGATCCGAATCTGCTTTTATACTGACTGTATCGAAGAAATTGTCTTCCTGAATGCTATATCCACTTGTACTCAAGACTGACGCCAATGCTACACTCATATCATGAACACGACGCGCTATAGCATAAAGTCCGTCCGGACCATGGTATACACCATACATCGATGCCATAATGGCCAGGAGTGCCTGAGCCGTACAAATATTAGAGGTGGCCTTTTCCCTCCGGATATGCTGTTCACGAGTCTGTAGAGCCATGCGAAGGGCACGATTACCTTGTTCGTCAATTGATACCCCAATGATTCTACCCGGCATAATTCTCTTGAATTCTTCTCGGGTGGCAAAAAAAGCTGCATGAGGTCCTCCAAAACCCATAGGCACACCGAACCTCTGACTGTTTCCCAAAGCGACATCTGCTCCAAGTTCGCCGGGCGATTTCAACAAACATAGAGCAAGTAAATCTGTGGCCAATGCTACGTTGCATCCTTTGGCTTTAGACATCTGTATGAAAGTCTGGTAATCATGAATTGCCCCCCTTTTGTCAGGATACTGTAAGAGGACGCCAAAACATTTTTCCGGCAACTCCATTTTTCTCCAATCTCCAACTATTATTTCTATCCCTTGAGGCCAGGCTCTCGAGCGCAGCACGTCGATGGTCTGATCGAAAACATTGTGATCCACAAAAAATTTGTCAGGGGATTCTTCTTTGTTTTTCTTTTCATTTGCATGGAAAAACATCAGCATCGCCTCTGCAGCTGCTGTGCCTTCATCCAAAAGCGAAGCATTGGATATCGGCAAACCTGTAAGGTCAGATATCATCGTCTGAAAATTCAACAAAGCTTCCAATCTCCCTTGGGAAATCTCAGCCTGATAAGGTGTGTACTGAGTGTACCAACCCGGATTTTCAAATACGTTGCGACGCACTACAGATGGTGTGATCGTACCATAGTACCCCTGTCCGATAAAGCTTCTATACACTTTATTTTTTTGAGCATTGATTTTGAGCTGATTGAGATAATCGAATTCAGAACTTGCTGGTGGTAGTTGTAGTTTTTTGTTGAGTCTTATCTGAGCGGGAACAGTTTGGTCTATCAATTCATCCAAACTGGATACTCCCAGTTGTCTTAACATTTGCGCCAGAGCGGGTCCGGTAGTGCCAATGTGTCTGTTTTCAAATCGATCATTTCTTTCAAAAGAAGCCATACTTTATTTTTAGGCCGCTAAATTAAACATTCAATATAAATTCGCCAACCAAATGCAAAACCACATTGCATCTCAAACGCTGAATCAAGCCTTCTTCGCATCTGAAGATGTAGTGGGCATTGCATCCGAGTTGATAGGATGCCTTCTGATTTCAGAAATTGAAGGCAAAATTTGTAGTGGAAAAATAACTGAATGTGAGGCTTATCGAGCTCCCGAAGATCGGGCAAGCCATGCTTTCAACTGGCGTCGCACTCAGCGAAATGAAACAATGTACGATGAACCGGGCACAATTTATATGTACATCTGCTACGGAATCCATCGGATGCTGAATGTTGTCACAGGGCCAAAAAATCTGCCTCATGCGATTTTGATTAGATCCATACAGCCTGTAGAAGGTCAGGAATGGATGTTGGCAAGAAGGTCTATGAAATCGATTCATCCGAGTTTATGCTGTGGCCCGGGCAATTTATCCGTGGCCTTAGGCTTGGGTATGGACTTGAATGGTTTAAAATTTGGGGATCAATCCCCCTTGAGAATTGCAAAACGATCTCCGGAAATAAATACGGACATGATTACAGCGACACCTCGAATAGGAGTTGAAAGTGCGGGCGAGTCAGCTTCCTGGCTATATAGATTTGTACTGAATTCATCTCAGTTTTATAGTGCTAAATCTTTCACAGCAAAGTATTTGTAAATTTTTTCAGGTTTGGTACTTATACTTTTTCGAGTCCAAGCCACTTTGTGAGATTTGGTGCTTGACAAGTTTTCATTTTTTCGAAAAGGCGAATAAAATCAGAATCCACAATGATCAGAGAATGATGTTCTTTTTTGATAAATCCCTTTTCCAACAAACTGTCTGCCATGTTTAGGATTGGGTCAAAAAATCCATTGATATTGAGCAAGCATACGGGTTTAGTATGTAAACCCAGTTGAGCCCAGGTCAGTACCTCAAAAAATTCGTCCAATGTTCCAAAACCTCCAGGCAGTGCAATTACAGCATCACACATTTCATACATTAAGCTTTTTCTTTCATGCATCGTCCCAACCTGAATCATTTCGGTGATGGCATCATGAGCTACTTCTTTAGTTTTTAGAAAACCGGGTATGACCCCGACGACTTCCGCACCAAACTTCAGAGCAGCATCTGCAACGATACCCATGATACCTAGTTTAGCTCCTCCATAAATTAGCTTGATTTTATGTTGCCCGATATATTCACCAAAAGTTCGGGCTGTATCTTGTAGCAGCTGGTCATTGCCGGAATTGGAGCCACAGAAGACGGTGATGTTTTTTATTTCGCGATACATATCAGGAGTAGTTTGTGATACAGATAAAATTAAGCAAAGATTTAATTTTTATCAAACTGAAAGTCCCAAATGTCGTAAAATCTCTCGTACACTTATTCCGGAATCATTAAATTGCTTTTTACTTATACCAAATAAAAATTGGCATTTCAAATGACTTTTTTGTGATAATAGGAGGAATTTGTGGCTTACCACTTTTTAGATATTGTCTCTGATCGTTACTCGTGAAATTAATTTGAAGAGTCTCCGGGGTGAAAGAAGTTATCAATGTGTAAATCATCCTATTTTCTTGGTCTTTCGCTCCGTATACTGTATTTTTGCAGCGTTTTTTAGAAAAAAGGGTTTATCCCATGAAAAAAACGATTAAACTATTCTTGATTTTGATGGCCTTTGGCTGGACAGCGATGGACGCACAGTCACACGATGGCCCTCAACACTCTTCTCCTGCCTCAGAAGAAGTAGATCCTCATGCTGGACACGACCATGGTCCGGGGGAACAACATGAGATGCCAGCGGAGGGAGTTTCCCATGATGCAAACCAAGATGCTCATGCACAAGGGGATCATCACGAGGAGTTTAGTGCAGACGCTACGGCATTCCATCATATTTCTGACCTGAATGTATATAGTATTGGTCCCTGGAATTTTCCTTTACCCTGCATTTTATACGCCCCGACTCATGGATGGTCTGTGTTTTCGTCTTCAAAATTTGATATAGACGATGCACATCATGGTACTGGTCATAAAGCCGTGGATGGATATGTGTTGTATAAAGGAAGAGTTCAGAGAGTGGCAGATCCATCTTTCCCGAAAGGCGAATTGGCGATTGGCGAGATCCATACAGAAGAAGTAACGGATGACAAAGGAGTGAAGAAAGAAAGACAATTCGTAGAATATAATGGGCAATCCTTTGCACTTGACAAATCCAGCACTGCTGATGGTGGATTGTTTGGTGGAGGAGTGACATCTTTTTTTGACTTTTCAATTACTAAGAATGTGATGGCCATGTTCATCGTTTTTGCATTATTGGCCTGGCTTTTCATATCGATGGCTCGAGCATACAAAGCTGCTCCGGGTACAGCACCGAAAGGAGCACAGAAATTATTCGAACCTTTGATCAGTTTTATTCAAGATGAAGTAGCAAAACCTTTTATAGGACCTAAGTACGTGAATTACATGCCACTATTGCTCTCTATATTTTTCTTTATTTTGGGATTAAATCTATTTGGTCAAATTCCATTTTTTGGAGGTGCTAATGTGACCGGTAATTTAGGGTTTACTATGGTGTTGGCGCTGATCGTTTTTGTGGTTGTTAACATCAATGGCAATAAGCATTACTGGCAACACATTTTTAATATGCCGGGTATTCCGGGTTGGATTAAAGTATTGATCACACCGATTGAGATACTCAGTGTATTCATCAAGCCGATCACATTGATGCTCCGATTGTTTGCCAATATCACAGCTGGGCATATTGTGATTTTGATATTCATCTCATTGATATTTATTTTTGGAAAAGCAGGTGCCAATCCTGGTGCTGCATGGGGCGCATCCATAGCATCAGTATTGTTGGCATTATTTATATCCGCGATTGAATTATTGGTAGCATTTATTCAAGCATACGTGTTTACACTTTTGACCGCTTCCTATATTGGAGCGGCCACAGAAGAACATCACCATGCTGAAGAAGCTGACCATCATTGAATTTTATTGTAAACCATTATAAACTAACCAATTATGGGTTCTATTGTAGCAATTGGAATGGGTCTTGCAGCGATTGGTGCAGGAATCGGAGTAGGAAACATCGGAGGCAAGGCTATGGAAGCTATAGCTCGCCAGCCTGAAGCTATCGGTGATATCCGTGCCAACATGATCTTGACAGCAGCTCTTGTTGAAGGAGCAGCTTTGATCGCTATCTTGATGGCGTTCCTTGCGAAGTAAATGACAAAAAGCCGGATACAGGACGGTTGGTCTCTGTATCCGACTTCTATTTTTAAAAATCAGATAGTTCAACCTTTACAAGACAAGTAAAATAATCATGGAACTTTTATACATAGTTGCCGGACTGGATTTTAGCGTGATCAAGCCGGATTTTGGATTGTTAGCTTGGGCTACAATCGTCTTTATCATATTTTGGTTGGGTATAGGAAAACTTGCCTTCAGGCCCATAGTCAATGCATTGAACTCCAGGGCTTTGGATATACAAAACTCATTAGACGCTGCAAGCAGAGCTAAAGAAGATATGAAACATCTCATTTCTGAAAATGAGAAAATAGCTGCTGAAGCGAGAGAAGAAAAAGCATTGATCATTAAAGAAGCAAAAGAAGCAGGCAATCAATTGGTCGCTGAAGCCAAAGAAAAAGCTAAAGAGGAGGCCCATCGTATTCTGGTCAATGCTAAAAATGAGATCGAAAATGCTAAGAAAGCAGCAATTGTAGATGTGAAAAATCAGGTAGGAACATTAGCTATCGATATCGCTGAAAAAATCATGCGCAAGGAATTGGCATCCAATCCACCACAACAGGAGTATGTCAAAAAATTGGTAGACGAAATTAAATTGAACTAATCATGGCGTTCCATAAAGTAGCCTCACGATATGCAAAATCATTGCTTGATCTAGCCAAAGAACAAGGCAATGTAGCCGGTGTATATGAAGACATAAAAACCTTTATGCAGGCGGCACAGAATCGGGAGTTCTACCTTTTTCTCAAGAGCCCGGTGATCAAAGCAGACAAAAAAGAAAAGATCTTTCAGGAATTGTTTCAGGGAAAAATTCAAGATCTGACATTCAAGTTTATGCAACTCTTGATCCAAAAAGGTCGCGAATCTTTGTTGCCAAGTATTGGTACCGCATTTGTTGATTTGTACCAGCACCTTCATAAGATTAGACCCGCTACCCTGTACGCTGTGGAGCTTATGAATGATGATCAACTTGCACATTTACAAAGTAGTTTTCAGAGCTGGCTGGAGCCCGGTGAGAAAATGGAAATACAACAAAAAAGCCGACCTGATCTCATCGGAGGATTTATCCTCGAAATGGGAAATCAACTCTATGACGGTAGCGTAAAGCGTCAATTGGAAATTATGAAAACATCTCTTTACGATAAATCATATATCAACTTAGTCGAAAAAAAATAATCTCTTTTTCATCAATAAAAAGAATCCATCATGGTATCAATAAGACCCGAAGAAATATCATCCATCCTGAAACAACAAATTTCAGGTGCAAATACTGCTGCTGAATTAGAAGAAGTAGGAACCGTACTCCAGGTAGGAGACGGAATTGCACGCGTTTATGGATTGACAAATGCACAAGCAGGAGAGCTCGTTGAGTTTGAAACCGGAGTGCAAGCAATCGTACTTAATCTTGAAGAAGACAATGTGGGTGTGGTATTGATGGGACCTTGGAATGGAATCAAAGAAGGTTCTAAAGTACGACGAACTCGAAAAATTGCTTCTATCGAAGTAGGGGAAGGATTCTCAGGTAGGGTGGTAAACCCATTGGGTCAGCCTATTGATGGAAAAGGGCCCATATCAGGCGTAAAGTATGAAATGCCAATAGAACGCAAAGCACCGGGAGTTATCTTCCGACAACCCGTCAACGAGCCCCTCCAGACTGGTATCAAGGCGATAGATTCGATGATTCCAATCGGAAGAGGTCAGCGTGAGTTGATCATTGGGGACAGACAAACCGGAAAAACAGCGATAGCCCTGGATACCATTATCAATCAGAAAGAATTTTATGATCGCGGTGAACCCGTTTATTGCATCTATGTCGCATCAGGACAGAAAGCTTCTACAGTGGCCAAAGTTGCCAAAACTCTGGAAGATTATGGTGCAATGCCTTACACGACCATAGTTTCAGCCTCCGCCTCTGATCCGGCTCCATTGCAGTTCTTTGCACCTTTTGCAGGAGCAGCTATCGGGGAATTTTTCAGAGACACTGGGCGCCCTGCTTTGGTGATTTATGATGATCTTTCTAAGCAGGCAGTAGCGTATCGCGAAGTTTCGCTATTGTTGAGAAGACCTCCGGGACGCGAGGCTTATCCTGGAGACGTATTTTATCTGCACTCAAGATTGTTGGAGAGAGCTGCAAAATTGATCAATAATGATGAGATCGCCCGCAATATGAACGACCTACCGGAGTCTCTCAAAAAGGCAGGTATCGTTAAAGGTGGTGGATCATTGACCGCATTACCTATTATTGAAACACAGGCAGGTGACGTATCGGCATATATCCCAACCAATGTGATTTCTATCACTGATGGCCAGATATTCCTTGAGTCAAATCTATTTAATTCCGGTATCAGACCTGCGATCAACGTTGGTATTTCGGTATCTCGTGTGGGTGGTAACGCACAGATCAAATCTATGAAAAAAGTGTCCGGTACCCTCAAACTTGATCAGGCACAATATAGAGAATTGGAGGCATTTGCAAAATTTGGTTCTGACCTCGACTCCGCAACAAAAGCAGTGTTGGATAAAGGAAAAAGAAACGTGGAAATCCTCAAGCAAGCCCAGTATAGCCCTGTAGCCGTTGAAAAACAAGTGGCCATGATTTATTTGGGCACAAACAATTTATTGAAAGACGTTCCTGTAGAAAAGATTAAAGATTTTGAATCATTGGTGATGACTGAACTCGACACTAAGTTTCCTCAGGTTTTGGAAAATTTCAGAAAAGGAAAGTTAGATGATGCAGATCTAAAAGTTCTGAAAGATGTTGCAACAGACCTCTCCTCACAATATCGCGTTTAAAGAGTCTTACTTTAGGTTTTAACCACAAGCTTTAATTTATATGGCAGCAAATTTGAAAGAAGTACGCAGTAGAATCAAATCCGTGATTTCTACACAGCAGATCACCAAAGCCATGAAAATGGTTTCTGCTGCCAAATTGCGAAAAGCGCAACAAGCCATAATTCAAATGAGACCATACTCCAACAAATTGAATGCGATGATGAAAAATATCATGACATATTCAGATGGTGAAGGTGCAGCAGAATATGCAAAAATCAGTTTGAATAAGAAACCGCTCCTCGTCATAATTACTTCAGATCGCGGGCTTTGTGGTGCATTCAACAGCAACATACTGAAACTAGTCCACAAAAGTATTTCAGACAATTATCAAAGCCACTTACTAACAGGAGACTTAACTGCTATTTGTATTGGTAAGAAAGGTTTCGAATACATGCGAAGGAGATTTCCTAAATGTCAGATCATTTCAGATCACCAGCATCTGTATCATGATTCAACATTTGAAAATGTTGTGAATTTGGCAGATAAATTGATGGAACATTTCAAATCAGGTACCTATGATCAGATTGAAATTTTTTATTCAAGATTTAAAAATGCAGCCACTCAGTTTCCGGAAAGAGAACAATATTTACCGGTTCCAAAAGTAGAAAAATCACAGTCAGAAAATAATACACCCAAACACAAACCGGATTACCTTTTCGAACCAAAACAAGACCAATTGTTGGCAGGCTTGATTCCTTCTATCCTTCAGGCACAACTGTACAAATGTATATTGGACACACAGGCTTCAGAACATGGGTCCCGGATGACTGCTATGGATAAAGCATCAGAAAATGCAGAAACAATGCTGGGAGAGTTAAAGATCAACTACAATAAAGCCCGACAAGAAGCAATTACCAAAGAATTATCAGAGATCGTTGGTGGTGTAGCCGCGCTTGCAGGATAAGTGATCCATAATCAATTTTAGCTTCTCATAAACATTATTCAACTGAAGAACAACATCTTGCTATTCTACAAGAGGTTTGATGTCAGTCCTGTAATTGATTTTAAAGTCGATTTTGTTTGCAAAAGATCTACAAAGTAAAATCTGGGCTGCTCTAACAATAATTATTGTTAGAGATATAAGGGATCTTATTCACCCCTTACTCTGTAGTACACATTGGTGTTCATATCATCCATGAGATGTAAAGAATCAGCGAATACTCTTACCGTATAGCCGTACTCAAATTCAGGGTAACGAATCACAAAAGAATCTTTTTCGAGCCTATAGGTGAAAGGTCTGAAATTACCTTCTTCATTAAAGTAAAAAAAGTCTTTGTCCAATTTGAAAGCGATGTCTTTATTTTTACCATATCGCCAGGAACCGGTCATGTTTTCACGAGTAATGTCTAAATATGGAGGTTGTTCAGTTTTTCCAGCAGATGCTTTTTCTTGTTTACAAGAAAAAAATAATGGAAACAATAACGCTAAATAAATAACGAATTTCATTTTGCCTGAGTTTATTCTAGCTCAAAGATATATTAATTTAATTTAAATATGTAGTGACTTGAAATAATAAAAGAAAAGTTCGAACAGCCTCATTTGTGAAATACTACTAGCTGTAGCAAATGATATCTGCCTCTAAGCAAGCTATAAATCCATGAAGTTGTAGAGCCAAGTGTCTTAAATGACCATATTTTGAAATAGATAGGTGACAGGGCTTAGAACTTAGCGTCTCAAGGATATTCCACAACAATTAAAATTCTACAATATGTTATTAGTCGTACAAGAAGTTGTGACAGATTCTACAGGTTATGTCGCAAAAATTATTGAATTGGCAGTTGAATTCGTTCCAAAGCTATTGGGAGCAGTAGCGATTTACTTATTTGGATCACTTATTATCCGATGGATAACGAGGATAGTAAAGAAAGCTATGGAGGCAAGACAGATAGATGCGTCACTGCAATCTTTTCTCGCGTCTTTGGTCAAAATCTCTTTGACCATTTTATTGATACTTACTGTGTTCGGAACGCTTGGAGTTCCATTAACTTCATTTGCAGCATTGCTGGCAGGTCTCGCTGTTGGTGTAGGTGCGGCACTCAACGGAACTCTGGGAAATTTCGCCGGCGGTGTAATGATGCTCATGTTCAAACCGTTCAAACTTGGGGACCTGATTGAAGCACAAGGACATTTGGGAACTGTATCAGAACAGGGAATTTTCAATACGATGCTCCTTTCTCCCGAGAATAAAACTATCATACTTGCCAATGGAGCTCTGTCCACAGGTACTATAGTCAATTTTACTACACATGGAAACTTAAGAGTGGATTTGGTTTTTAGCATTGATCCGGGTATGTCCATTGAAAAGGCACGTAAGGTAGCGATCGATACCATGTTGACTCATCCACTTGTACTCAAAACTCCTGCACCTGAAGTGAATGTGTTGAAAGTAGGTGATGGTATGGTCACTCTTGCCATTCGCCCTTATTGCGCTCAGGAAAACTATTGGGATGTTTACTTCCAAATTCAGGAAGCAATCAAATCAGCTTTTGACTCAAATGGAATTGCAGGACCGGTTCCTCATCGCGTCCTTATCAGCAAGCCGGCATAACTTGAAGGCTTTTGAGCTGAAAATTTTAAAATTATATATCATAAACCGGGTATTTGCAATGATGCACCATTGTACATATTCGGTTTTTTTTTATTTGATAATGAATTCTTGTTAACCAAACTGATGATAAATTAATGTAGATAGTCTATTGAGAATTGTTTGCCAAATAGATGACTTTATGAACAATCCTTTGATTTTTAAATTGATAAGCTTGGGGTTTTGAATTGCAATCGAGCCAATGAAATTGGAATTGAGGCAGCAATCCTACAATAAGCTAATTAATTATTTAAAGCAAATGAATGCGGATTTTGACTTTCAAAAGGATGTAGTAGAACTCAGTCAGGAGAAGCCTGTACTCGTAGATTTCTGGGCAGAGTGGTGCGGTCCATGTAAAATTTTGGGACCCGTGTTGGAGCAACTGGAGCAAGAATCAAATGGAAAATGGAAATTGGTAAAAATCAATACTGAGGATTTTCCTGAAATTGCCTCTTATTTCAGAATTCAAAGCATACCAAACTGTAAACTCATTTATCAAGGTAAGCTCGTAGATGAGTTTTCAGGTGCACTCCCAAAACCAGCAGTGAAAAAATGGTTGGACGACCATCTTGCAAAATTGCTTCCCCCTGAGGAAGAACCGGTTTCGGATGATTATGGAGATTGGATTACTGAATCACCACAGACTTATCCTAACAAGAATTTATTAGATAAAATAAACATATTTCTTCAAACTATCCCTGACCATCCAGCTGCAAATCTTGATGCGATAAAACACTTGGTGTTTTACGAGCCCGAAGCATCTATTCAAAAATTGAACTCGTTGAAGGATGTTAAAAATATTGAAGAACTCAAACAAGATTTTGATACAATTTCTTCATGGATGAATTTGGTTGCATCGGAGGAGAATGCAAACCACAATCTGCTGCAGGCACGCAAAAGTTTACTCGAAGGAAACGCTCAGCTAGCTATTGATATCATCATTGATACTGTCATGAAAAATCCGGCGTTTCATGATCAATTACCAAGGCGTGTTGGGATTGCACTTTTTAGATTTTGGGGATCTCGGCATCCCTTAACTTTGGAAAACAGAAAGCTCTTTGATATGGCAATTTACTAATATGTGTAAAGAAGATTTGAGTTAAAATCAACTTTCTTTTTTCTGAAGGGATGTATAGTAATTTCGCACATCACTGTAAGATATTTTTTTATGAGCGAAATATGTTTCGATTTGATTGTGGTATGTTACAGGAATATTCAATTGGTTCAAAATATTGGCCAAATGCATTTTCATATGACCTTGCTGAATTCCGGTAGTTATCAATGATTTGACCGCAGCAAAATTTTGCATCAATCCTGTAGAAGCGGTTATCATCATCAATTCTTCAGCTCCGGGATTGCCCAATAATTCAAGAGATCGATTTGCCATGGGGTGAAGTTTAGTCAAACCTCCTACTGATCCCATAGCAAGAGGAATGTCAAGCCAGAAACGAAATAAATCATCATCAACTTCACAATCACTCAAGCTGCGATATTTTCCACTTCTCGAAGCATAAGCATGACCACAAGCTTCTATCGCTCTAAAATCATTGGCTGTAGCGAGCACAACAGCATCTATACCATTGAAAATTCCTTTATTGTGTGTCACTGCTCGATACGAATCTTCTTTGGCAATTTGGATTGCGGTAAAAAATTTATGTGCAAATTCCTGAGCTGGAATTCCTCCTGAAAATTCTCCAAGATCTTCTATCCTACAACTTACTTCTGCACGGACCAAACACTGCGGAGTATAATTGGACAAAATGCACATGATAATTTCTGAATGGCGTTCAGTCTCAGATAAACTTTCATGGGTTGCCAGAAATTGCTGTAAACTAATGGCGAATGATTCCAGGCAGCTGTTTATAAAATTTGCTCCCATCGAATCACAAGTTTCGAAGCTGACAAGAAACTGACAATAGTTTTCCAATTTTGGAAAATGTATCAATTGCATTTTCTTAACTCCTCCTCCCCTTGCTTCCATATTTTGAAGAATGTCTCTTGCATTTTCTTTCATCATTTGGAGCAATTCGGGAATCTGATGCTCTAACCAGGACTTGTTTCCTTTCCAATTGAAATGAATTTGGCCCAGTTTTTCTGTACCAAAAATTTTAGTCTGTATGCCTCCCCTGTCCATCCAATATTTGGCAGCCGAAGATGCAGCCGCAACAACAGAACTTTCTTCTATGACCATCGGAACACAATATGTTTTTCCGTTGATCAGGAAGTTAGGCGCTACACTGAGTGGAAGAGGAAAATTTGTTATTGTATTTTCTGCAAAACCGTCGAGGATTTTTTGTTGGTCTTCATTTTTATGCCAATAACTCATCAGTTCATGCATCACAATCTCAGGATCTTTAAAAAAATTTTCAACCATCCATTTGATTTTTCCACGTTTGGATAGTTTTGAAAATCCGCTGATTGTTTTTGATACCGGTATATGTGCGTTTTCAGCCATTTGCGGATTTTTTAAGTTTGAGAAACTGTTTGGCTAACAAAAAACCATTTATTTGAGCCTTTGTATATTCCCGGAGTTTTTCATAACTCTCAGTTGCCGCATACAAGAAAGGGGCTGCTTGTCCGTACATCGCAGGAATTTTACTCAAGGAAGTCAGATAGTATCCATCCAGAAAATTCTGAACACCACCGGAGATAATCAGTCTCAGATTTTTACCTGATATCTCTGGATATTCAACAAAAATTTGATTGCAAGATTGCGTCATTTCTTCTGCATCATGGCCAACAAAACAAATTGGTTCAAAATAGTTTTCATCATTTGTCCGCAATGATTCTAATTTTGAAAAATTTGTCCCTCCGAAAGCACCAAATTCAATCGCTGCAAGTGGTAATGAAAGTAAAGATAAAAGAGCCGACTTGCTCATGCCTTGACCAACCTCTTTGACTATCAATGGAAATTTTGAATATTCAATGGCTTTAAGAATGGTTTCCAATGCTGTTTCGCTCATTCGATCACCTTCTTTTTGCATCCATTCTTGAAGCGGGTTAACGTGAATGATCAGCCCATTAGCCTCTAGTCTAGATACCATATCTTCAACAAGATGCCAACTTCCATTCTTTATGGATTCATGTACTTGAACTATTCCGAGATTTGCGTACAAAGGTTGATTCCCTATAAATTTTCGAACATTAAAATCATCAAACGTCTCAGGATTTGTCAGAATTTTGCGACATGATCCCAGTCCCATTCCCAGTCCAAACTCAGCACACACTTCTGCCAACCTTTGATTAATGATTCTGGAATGTTCGGTACCTCCTGTCATGCTGGAAATCCATAATGGAAATTTCAAATCCGCTCCAGCTAAATGAATATGAATTTCATCCTCTGTTGTAGGATGTATTCCATTTATTGGATCATAGTCAAATCTGTCATCTTTCAAGTTAAAATTCACCTGAGATGCTTTCGCCAGATCAAGATGGTCTTTCTTTCGATCTCCACTATTCGTCATCATCAGTAAATTGCTGTTTCAAAGCAGATTTTAAATTTGTAGCAGGCCCAATGCAAAGGACAAATTCACCATGCATCTTAGGTATTTGAACTAGTTGCTGATAAACCTCTTCCAAACTACCATTAAAATATTTTTCATACAATTTACTGATTTCCTTTGCAATACTGCAATCGCGGTCTTTGCCAAAGATTTCTTTTAATTCTGCTATAGTTTTGACAATGCGATGTGGAGATTCATAAATGACTATAGTGACTGGAAGTTTAGATAAAAACTTCAGTTGGGTTGCTCGACCTTTTTTAGTGGGTAAGAAACCTTGGAAAAAAAATTTTTCACAAGGCAATCCGGATGCGCTGATTGCCGGAATAAGTGCAGTGGCGCCGGGCAAAGCAATTACTTCCATTCCTTCTTGTCTGCATGCGCGTACCAACAAGAATCCTGGATCAGAAATTGCAGGAGATCCTGCATCTGAGATCAATGCTATTTTTTTGCCACTTTGCAGTTCATGGATGATTGTTTCTACAGATTTGTGTTCATTGTTGAGATGAAATGATTTGTATGGAGTAGAAATGTCAAAGTTCCTGAGTAAAGTTTTGCTCACTCTTGTATCTTCTACAAGTATCAAATCTACTTCCTTGAGGGTTTGGATTGCCCTCATTGTCATGTCACCAAGATTTCCAATCGGAGTAGGAACCAAATACAACATCTTCAGGCAGAAGTTATTTGGAAAGTATAAGTTTCAGTGATTACGTTGGTCAATAATTTTTGACAAGCATCATGTATAAGTTTCTCAGCAGATTTTTCATCCGCTGCTTCAAATTTAACTTCTATATGCTTTCCCACTCGTACATCACTTATACCATGTAGGTCCATATGGTCCATGTTTCTAGCTACTGTTTTACCCTGTGGGTCAAGTAGTTCTTTGTGAGGCATAATATCAATTGAAGCCAAATACTGTTTCATTCGGATTTTATTTTATTGACGAAGTTTATTTTTATTCAAAAGAAAAAAGTAAAAACTATATAATACATAGAATAACATCCATGCACTGAAAATCAATCCAGGGGACTGATACAAAAAAAATGCAGCACATAGAAATAACAACCATAGCGGCCAATGTTTGCGGAACCACAATGTTGTCGGAATAAATTTTATGATTGAAAACACACTGATCATCATGAAAGACCAAAATGAAGAAAATGCCAAAAGTATCCACGGATTGTCGGATAAGATATGCGGAGTCGCCAACATAATACCTCCAAAAAATACAGCTACTACAGGTGTGGGCACTCCTTGAAAATCTGAAGGGGTTAAGTCCGTATTGATGTTGAATCGAGCAAGTCTCAGCGCGCTGAAAACTGGAATCATGAATCCCAAAAAAGCAAGGTAGCTTAATTCAGCTGGCAGAGTTTTCTGGAGTTGTAAAAGCACAAACACCCCAGGTAGTATCCCAAACGTTACCAGATCGGCAAATGAGTCCAACTGAACTCCAAACGGACCCTCTTTTTTCAATAATCTTGCCAGATATCCATCAAACAGATCAGCAATGAGCCCGATTAGAATACAAATAGCTCCGGTTTTGGGCTGCCCGCTAAATACGGCATGAGTTCCCACCAATCCGCTGGATAGGTTGATCAGTGTGAGAAGGTTGGGCAGTGAAAACATTAATCTACTTTAACGAACAAAGTTACTCAGACCATATGAAAAGCGGACATTTTGAACAAAATCCCTTGAAATATTGTAATTTTCGCATAAATTAATCTCGCGCAATAAGCTATTTTGCATCAAATTGCGTCTTAGTTGTACAAATAGTGCAAATGAAAATTATTCTACCTTATTTTATACTCTTGGTCAACCTGTTTGTAATAACTGGCGTGGTTGCCCAACCTGCTAATGACAATTGTCAAAAGCCCGAAAAATTGAGTGATGTTAGTAAGTATTGCAGTGCAGTCGGAGCCTTTACAACTGTTGGGGCTACGCCTAGTGGTTATGGGATTCCCAGTTGCTGGAACAGTTCAAACGGAGATGTTTGGTTTTCATTCAGAGCCTTCGCCAGTGATGTAAGTATTACCGTTATCGGAACCAATATCGTCAACAATAGTCCTGGTGGAACACTTGCATCCCCTCAGGTAGCTCTTTATTCCGGTGTATGCGGTGGTGTTATCTCCGAATTAAATTGCGGGTCAGATGCTACACGACAAGGTGTAATCACGATCTACGAAGGCGGTCTCATCATTGGGCAGGATTACTTACTGAGGATTGATGGTTTGAACGGAGCTTCAGGTACTTTTCAGCTCTGTATCAATAACTATTTTCCTCCAGCCCAGGCAGAACAAGATTGTAATCGGGCAACCGTCATCTGTGACAACTCTCCTTTTGTCAACAAGAGCTTTCAAGGTGCAGGATTAATTCGTGACGAGGGCAAAGGTAGCTGTCTTGGGGAGGGCGGTGGTGCTCAAGCATCAGAAATGCAGAGCACTTGGTATACCTGGAAATCAACTAGTCGATGTACCCTTACATTTTCAATAGCTCCACTGAATCCAGGAGATGATATTGATTTTGCCTTGTACGAACTACCCTCAGGCCTGCACAACTGTAATGATAAAAAACTGCTTCGTTGTAATGCAACGGCTCCGCCTTGTTCTCCAACAGGTAGAGCGCCATATGTTACAGGGCTAAGTCTCACCGAAAGGGATACAACCGAGAATTTTAATTGCGATGCCGGGGAAAATGCTTTCAGCAAATACCTCGTACTGGAAAAGGACAAATATTATTCTTTATTGATTAACAATTTTTCAGCAACAGGCATTGGTTTTGCTATGGAATGGGGAGGATGCGATTTTGCTGGTCCTGAACCGGCCTTTACTACGAATCCATCTTCAGGTCTTAGATGCGAGACCGATTTTATAATACAGGACAGTTCTGTGTTTGAAGGAGGAAGGATTACCAGGTATGACTGGAATTTTGGGAAGGACGCCATTCCACAGACTGGGACTGGGCCGGGTCCTCATAAAGTGAACTACTTTTCCTTTGGCGAAAAGTTTATCACCCTAACCGTTGAAACTGATTTGGGATGCAAAGTAACTGAGGTGAGGAGAGTTTTTGCTGAACCTTGTTGTGAAGACTTACCGGATTTGCTATTGTCGGTGGATAGTGTCCTGAATACGAAGTGCCATCAATCCAATGACGGTGCAATAGTAGTTAGGGGAGAGTTAGGCAATCCTTACATTGACCAGTCGACCAATCAGTCATTTTATCTTTTTTCCTTAGATAAAGAGAACTTTTTCCCTTTGAATAAATTTTCAAATTTGTCACCCGGGGTGTATAAAATATATATTCAGGATAGAAAAGGCTGCTTGGACTCTACTAATGTCACTATCACAGAGCCACCACCCATCATAGCTGATGCAGGTGCTGACAAAACTATCGATTTGGGTGATGAAATATTCGTCAACGGATCAGCATTGCCTAACCAAAATTACGAATATGAGTGGTCAGGGAATCACGACATTGAATGCAAAACTTGCCAGTCTTCCAAAGTGTTGCCACTTCAGGAAGGATATCTTGTTCTCAAAGTAGTAGATCAGAATGGATGTGAAGGATATGACTCACTATACATTCGTATCATTAAAAATTATGATGTCTTTGCTCCAAATGTATTTTCGGCAAATGGAGATGGAATAAATGATGTGTTTACTGTGTTTGGTAGTAAAGCTGTGAGATCCATTGAATATTTGCGGATTTATGATCGATGGGGAGAGGAAGTTTATCACGGTGCGAACCTTCCATTGGATGACCCTACTACAGGTTGGAATGGTGAGTTCAGAGGAAGTAAAATGAATCCGGGAGTATTTGCTTATGTGGTCAAGGTCAAATTTATCGACGGTTTTACCAAAGAAATTTCAGGGGAGTTTACCTTGTTGCGATGATGAGGGATTACACAATGATGTTGTTGTTGATAGTTTTTTTGTATTCCTGCAAAGAAGAGAGAAAAGAATGGTCCGATGAAGAAGCTGCCAGCTATGCCGACAAGGAGTATATCGAAAATGTAAAAATTATCTATAGTGATTCAGGAAATATCGTGATCAAAATCAAAGCACCTTTGATGATACGTCACACAAAACTCAATGAACACAAAGAGGAATTTCCAAATGGTTTTCTTGCTGAGTTTTATGATAAAAAAAATGTGTTACAAAATACACTCAGCTCTAAGTATGCTATTCGGAGTTTGGAAAGCAGAACCACTACCATGCAGGACAGTGTTTACTTTATCAATAACAGGGGAGAAACCATGCATAGTGCCGAGTTGATCTGGGATGAAAGAGAAGGCAAACTTTACACCGACAAATTCGTAAGGGTAACAAGAAAAGATGAAATCATTCAAGGGTATGGTTTCGAAACTGATGAGAAATTCCAGAAGAGTACAATGAAATATATTGATGCTCAAATTCCTGCGTCAAAACTTATCAAACCAGATGTGCTGAAATAAATATATGGGGACTTTTCTATTGATATTATTTTTTCTGGCCTTGACAGCTTTCTTTTCAGGTTCAGAGATCGCTTTCGTCAGTGCAAACAAACTTGCTATCGAAATTAAAAAAAGTCGAGGGAGTAGTAGCGGAAAAATACTTTCTATATTCTTTGACAATGCAGACGAATTTATATCGGTGATGATGGTGGGATTGAATATTTCATTGGTTACTCTGTCCTACCTCCTCACAGATTTTTTTACGAGCACTTTACATTTTCTTCCTGTCCGTGAAGGAGTTTTGATTTTATTGAATACATTTCTTGTCACCTTAGTGATATTAGTTTTTGGGGAGTTTTTCCCAAAAGCACTTTTTAGATTGTATGCAAATGATATTCTGATTCCTCTTGCTTATCCATTGTATTTTTTTTATAAACTTTTATCATGGCCGGCACGATTTTTATCATGGATTTCATCTTTTATCATACGTAGAGTGTTGGGTGCTTCTATGGAGAAAAATCAACAGCGATTCAATACCATGGATCTGGAGCATTTTATCCAGGGGCAGGTGCATATCTCGGATGAAGTCATTGACGCAGATATTTTTAAAAATGCGCTCAATCTCAGACAAATTAAGGTTAAAAATTGTATGATACCTCGTACTGAGATCGTCGCGATTGACGTACAGGAAAGTCTTGCTGATTTGCGTCAGGTATTTTCCGAATCAAGTTTATCCAAGATTATAGTAATTGATGGTGATATCGACAATGTTTTAGGTTACATTCATCATCAACAAATGTTTAAGGAGCACAAGACGATAAAGGCCATGGTGATGGATATGCCATTTGTTCCGGAAACTTTGAATGTTTATGATTTGATGTTGCGGATGAATAAATTGAGAATTTCAATGGCTTGTGTTGTGGATGAATTTGGTGGCACATCCGGCATCATTACACTGGAAGATATTTTGGAAGAAATATTTGGTGAGATCGAAGATGAACACGATAAGGAGGAGTTCATTGAAGAAGTCGTTTCGCCTTATGAATTTGTTTTTTCAGGAAGACTCGAATTGTCATATCTCAAACAAGAATTTGATATTGATTTGCCACCGGGAGAATACCAGACCTTATCAGGTTATATAGTGACGCAAAGTGGTAATATTCCGGAACAGGGTGATGAATTCATTTGGGATAATTATAAATTTATTTTAGAATCAGTAAGTGATACAAGAATTGAAAGAGTGCGCATCGTGAAGCAGAATTAATTTTGGTTTACACCATGTCTATTTCTGTGTTATCCCCAATATTAAAACTTTGAAATTTTCCTCGTATCACGGCATCATTTCCAATGATGGAGTGATTGAGTACCAGATCGGCTATCACGGTGAAATTGCCAATAATTGCGTCCTTTAATATGGCATGTTCAATTTGTGCTGAATCACCGATGGTCACTGACGGTCCAATAATTGAATTTTTTATTGTACAGTTTTTTCCAATGCTTACAGGAGGTACAATAATGGTTCCTGGAAAATCATAAATTCTGGACTCATCGTGTTGCCTTTCCAATAGTATGGCATTATTCTGCAAAAGGACTTCTTTTTTACCACAATCAAACCAATTCCTTACTTCCATAGTATCCAAAATATGTCCTTGTTCGACCATTCTCATCAAACCATCCGTAAGATGAAATTCATCTCGAGTTTTGAGATTATTTCTGATGTTATAGTCCAGTGCTTCAAATAAGTTTCCAAACTCTTTGATGAAGTATAAACCTACCAGGGCGAGATTGCTTTTTGGTATCAATGGTTTTTCGACAAGGCGCATGACATAGCCTTTATCGTTGAGTTCTACCACACCAAAATTGCGAGGATCAGAAACTTTTCTCACTGCAAGAGTGGAGTGCCTCGAATTGCTGATTACCTGATAATCCATATCCAATATCGAGTCACCTAGCTGAATAATGACTTCGTCGCCCGGATTTATAAGAGGTTGACAAGAATGTATCGCTTGTCCCAAACCCATTCTGTCTTCCTGGAGGATAAAACTTTTTTTGATCTTAGGATAATACTCTTGTACATAAGCTTTTATTTTTTCACCCATGTATCCGATGACAAAAATAAATTCTTCGGTTTCTGTCAGGATCAATTGGTCAAGGATAAATGAAATGATGGGTTTGCCTGCTACCGGAATGAGGGGCTTGGGTTGAGTATATGTGAGCGGTCTTAGTTTAGTGCCCGCACCGGCAACTGGGATGATGGCTTTCATATTAAAGTAGCATACAAATTTTATTCCAATCGCGACTGTCTCCAGCATGTGTGGAATCAGAGCTTAGTAGATTATTCAAAACTGTCCATTCACTCCATAAGAAGAACTTATTCTTCATAGACTATGATCTGCAAGAATCTAAAATAGACACTTAACTCCAGACTAAAATTTCGGATACTCTGCTCCGCACCAATAGTATAGCTGCCAGTATAGTAATCATACCATTTGGTTCCTGCAGGTACCCAAATCTGACGAGAAATGTCCTGTGCGATGTTGAATTCAAATCCCATTGCTGCTACTTTGCTGACCCTAGATTCAGCTCCTAATCTCAGGGAAATTCCATAGTTATATTTACGAACGAAGTCCCTGTAACTTTCCTGGATCTCAAATTTAGTTTTTGCAGTGTATTCCCCTCTCAGACCTAATGCGTAAAATGCCTGAAGTTTGGTAGGAGTTTTGATAAAACGTTTCATTCCAAGCTCCAGGACAATATTGTGAAATTGCATTGAAAAGCTTCCTCCCTTGGACACATTTCCATTTAAATCTATAAATCTTGAATAACGAAATGCACTTCCTCTCGTATGGTAACCGAGCTGCCCGTAAATAGTATTTCTGGTATCTCCTGATCCTTCACTATCGGCAAAAATATCCACGCTAAATTTAGTCAAGGGCTGCCGGGAAGTTCCTCCCCATTTTTGAAACCCCAGCGAAGGACCTGTTTTGAACCCAAACCCATTGGCTTGTCCGAACACACCGCCAATCATAGTTAGGCTGCATACACATGCGATCAGGTACTTATACTTTTTGTTCATTTGTTTTTGATTCAGTAATAGTTAAACAAAATTACGATGAGATGATTTGCGTTAAGGTTAAATTAATTTACTGCCATTTTGTCATTTCATTTTTAGACTTATTCTATCTTTGTGCCTTTAAATTCAGTTGTTTGACGAACAAAATGTCAGATTTTGTTCAGTTGTAAAAGCTTACTATGTTCGACGAAAGTACTACACTTCATACTTTAGATGAATCTCGACAAGGGGAAGCATTGGTCTTTGAAGCCGAAGTGTTGAGGCCGGCAGGGACAAAGTATTATATAGAAAGTTATGGCTGTCAGATGAATTTCAGTGATTCAGAGATAGTCGCATCTATATTGGCCCAACAAGGTATGATGAGTACCAGAGATGTGACAGATGCCGATTTGATCTTTCTGAATACCTGTTCAATAAGGGAGAAAGCAGAGGAGACCGTTCGAAAACGCCTGAAAGAACTTTCTCATCTCAAGAAAAAGAAACCGGAACTACTTGTGGGAGTATTGGGCTGCATGGCGGAGCGACTCAAAAGCAAGTTTCTTGAGGAGGAAAGATTGGTTGACCTTGTAGTCGGCCCAGATGCTTATCGAGACATTGGTCAGTTAGTAAATAAAGCTGCGGATGGGGATAAAGCGGTGAATGTGTTTTTGTCCAGAGAAGAGACATATGCAGATATAGCGCCTGTCAGACTTGATTCTAACGGTGTGACCGCATTTATCTCTATCATGCGTGGCTGCGATAATATGTGCTCATTTTGCGTTGTTCCTTATACTAGAGGAAGAGAGCGAAGCAGAGATATGTTCAGTATTATAGCAGAAGCAGAAGACCTTTTTCATCAAGGCTACCGCGAGGTAACTTTATTAGGTCAAAATGTCGACAGTTATAAATGGACCAACCCGGAATCAGGCCGGGTAGTGACTTTTGATCAACTTCTGGAACATGTAGCACAGGTCAATCCAGCTCTGAGGATCCGCTTTTCAACTTCTCACCCTAAGGATATTTCTGACAGGCTCATAGAGATCATGGCAAAGTATCCGAATATCTGTAAGTATATCCACTTGCCTGTGCAGTCAGGAAATAGCAGAATTTTAGAGTTGATGAATAGGACATACGATGCTGAATGGTATAAAAACCGGGTATCTAAAATCTATTCCATCATGCCGGAGTGCGCCATTTCATCAGACATTATCGCTGGCTTTTGCACTGAAACAGAAACAGAACACAATGATACCTTAGAGATGATGCGTTATGCTCGCTATAGTATGAGCTATATGTTCATGTATTCTGAGAGACCTGGTACACCTGCAGCTCGCAAGTTGAAGGATGATATACCTGATGCAATCAAAAAGTTCAGACTCAATGAAATTATCAGACTACAAAACCAACTCAGTTATGAGCACAATAATGCCGATATCGGCAAGGTGTTTGAAGTTTTAATTGAAGGGGATAGTAAAAAATCGGCTGAAGATTTCAAAGGCCGTAATTCACAAAACAAAATGCTTGTATTTCCTAAAAAAGAATCCTATCGCCCCGGAGACTATGTAAAAGTTAAAGTACTTTCTGCTAGCAGCGCAACATTGGCAGGTATAATCGTAGAATAAGAATGGTAAGCGATTCAATACAAAGTATCAAACAGAGATTTGGGATCATAGGTCGATCCGAAAAGCTCCACCAGGCACTCGACACTGCTGTCCGGGTGGCTTCCACTGATCTTACAGTTTTAATCACGGGAGAAAGCGGAACCGGGAAAGAAGTTTTTTCAAAGATCATCCACCAGCTCAGTCCAAGAAAGCACAATGCTTTCATTGCTGTAAACTGCGGCGCAATCCCTGCCGGGACAATTAACTCAGAGTTGTTTGGTCACGAAAAAGGATCTTTCACCGGCGCTACGGGGGAAAGAAAAGGTTATTTTGAAACCGCTGATGGAGGTACTATTTTTCTCGATGAAATTGGAGAAATGCCGATGGACACCCAAGCCTTTCTATTGCGTATATTAGAATCGGGTGAATTCATAAGAGTAGGATCCTCTAAAGTGCTCAAAACCAATGTCAGGGTCATAGCTGCCACCAATGTCAATCTCTTGGAGAAGGTAAACAAAGGAAAGTTTCGAGAAGATCTATATTACCGACTGAATACAGTTCCAATTAGAATTCCGGCCCTCAAGGAAAGGAGAGAAGATATCTTACTGCTTTTCAAAAAGTTCGCTAAGGATTTTGCAGAAAAGTACAAGACATCGGCAATTGAGCTGGATGAGAAAAGTACTGAGTGGTTGCTCTCTTATCCCTGGCCCGGCAATGTCCGCGAATTGAGAAATGCAGTCGAACAACTCTCTGTGTTGAGCGATCAGAAACTCATCCATTCTGACCAATTGGAAAGAATAATTCCAGATATACGTAGTACCCATCTTCCAAGTTTGAAGGGTGATGGAAATGATCATATGAGCTTTCAGGAAAGGGAAATCTTGTACAAGTTGCTCTTTGAGATGAAGCAAGATCTCAATCAACTCAAAAGCATGTTTTTTCAAATGGCACAGGTCAATGACCTTGAAATTCCCAATGCGATGATGCCTTATAAAAGTGTGATGTCCCAACCTCTGTACAATGGCAATTCATCGAACTGGTCTGATGAGCATAATTACAATAAAGAAATGACGGAGAGCTCAGACAAGCCAAGGATTATAGGAAAAAATACAGAAGTCTTCCATCCTGTAGAAATGGTAGAAGAGAAACTTTCTATTGAAGAAATGGAAAAGGAAATGATCCGAAAAGCTTTGAAAAAATTCAATGGAAAAAGGAAAGATGCCGCTGATGAACTGGGGATATCAGAGCGGACGT
Organism: Saprospiraceae bacterium; assembly: GCA_016710235.1. Lineage (NCBI taxonomy): Bacteria > Pseudomonadati > Bacteroidota > Saprospiria > Saprospirales > Saprospiraceae > Saprospiraceae bacterium. Next base: position 437,955 of record JADJLG010000001.1, on the reverse strand, counting down.
TATATAGAAAAATCAACTTCTACCATCTAGACTCATGAGGTATTTCTGGTATTTTGCTCCGGTTCTGTTTTTGCTGAATTCCTGCAGCCTTTCATTCAAAGGTATAGTAGTTCCAGAAGGTGTTGAATCTTTTTATATTGAAAGTTTGGAGGATATTACGTCTAATTCCCCTCCGATGTACACAGTAAACTTGGCGGAAGATATGTCCAACAAATTCAGAAAAGACAGCAGGTTAAAATATATAGAGCAAGGTGCAGATATGGTCTTCAATTGCAAAGTGATCGAGTTTGGAGTAAGCTCACAAGCTGCAAATGCAGAAGGATATTCCTCCTTAAACCGATTGACTATCAGCTTAGAAGTGGAAAGCAAATTTGACAAAGACGAAAAAAAATCCTGGAAGAAGAATTTTACTCGCTATGTAGATTATGATGCAAACATAAATTTCGATTCCGAAAGCGAAAGATTAACCAAGGAGGTCAATGCATTATTGATTCAAGATGTGTTCAATGTCGCTTTTTCGAATTGGTAACTTTCATTCAAATAGCAAAATATGGATTCTGAGAATAGAAATAAACCGAGTGAGGTGGATCAAACGAACTTTGATTTCCCATTATCAGCATATTATTGGAAAGTAAATGAGGATGTGCTGAGTGAAAGAGCTTTGGCGGGATTGCCCGATCCAATGTTTGTTGATCCAAGAAGACGTAGGATAGAATTAACAGAAAAAAAGAAATTCTCTGACGCTGAGACAAAACCAGCGCAAGACAGCATAGTGGATCGTAGCAATTCAGTTATTGAGTCAAATGACCAAGAACTTCCAGAGGTCAAATCCGATGCGAGAGTTCAATCGGTAGAACCAAAACCTAGTGACAAAAAGCAAGAGCTGATTAACGATGAGATCAAAGGGAATATTCTCACCGAAAAATCTCACAATAAAAAGGAACCCATTACAAAAGAAATGGATAGAGCATTGCCGCCGCCATCTGCTAAGAATTTGAAATCTAAAGATTTAGGAGAAAAGAAAAAGCCAATTGCAATCTCTAAGACCAAAGATTCTGAATCAAAGGATCAGAGACCAAAGAAGGAACAAGCTAAATCTGTTTCGAGAGAAATGATAAAGTCAGCGGAGCCCAAATCCAACTTTGCCAGTTCGGACAGAATTCCTTCAGGTTATGTTGAATGGCTATTGCATTTCAAATCCTCTACTGACGAGCAGGGTAGAAAAAAAGCGAAAGCTGAAATGAATACTAAACTTAAGGAAAATGCCGAATCGCCAAAAAAGTCAAAAAGAACAGAAAAGTCTGTCTCACAGATAGAGGATCATGTCGTTCTGGATGAAAAAGTCATTAGCGAGACACTAGCTGCATTACTAGCTCAGCAAGGCCATACTGAACAAGCTAAACAGATGTATCAAAAATTGGCCCGGAAGTTTCCGGAAAAAAGTTCTATCTTTGCGTCTCTTATTGAAAAACTATAAAATTTATCAGATATGTTGCCTCTAGTTACCGTTCTGATCGCAATAATCAGTGTTCTTTTGATCGCGGTTATACTTATTCAGAACCCGAAAGGTGGTGGTATTGACTCTACCTTTGGTGGAAGTCAGGCAAATCAAATGTTTGGTGCTGCACGCTCGGCAGATTTTGTCGAAAAGCTTACTTGGTACTTGGCAGCGGCATTATTGGTACTTTGTATTGTAGCTGCAATCATGGCAGGTGCTGGAGCAGAGAGCTTGCCAACTCCGGAAGTGCCACCAACAAATACTCCGCAGTAAATTTATCTTTCCTTTTGGGTTAAAGCAAATTGAGCTGTTCATCCGGACTGGTATAATCCTTTATTCTATTACTCAAAGGGCATCAAATTGCGAAAATCTGTCTGGTTTTGTCAGGAATTACTGACAAATTTACCTGAATGTCATGCTGGCATAGTTCATGATATATTGGGTTGTTTCAAAAAATATTTTTCAACAACTTATTCTATTTCTATATGAAACCAATTAATGATCGAGTAATTATCAAGCCCGCTTCAGCGGATGAGAAAACAAAAGGTGGAATCATCATTCCGGATACTGCAAAAGAAAAGCCTCAGAGGGGTGAAGTCGTTGCAGTAGGCCCTGGAAAAGATGGCAATATGATGACAGTAAGCAAAGGAGACATTGTCCTTTATGGCAAATATTCAGGGCAAGAGTTCCAATACAAAGGTGCAGACTATCTGATCATGCGTGAAGATGATATCCTCGTGATCATAGACTAACTCTCCCTGAGAAAATTAAATTTTAAAGAATATCAAAAACTAAAATAAAATGGCAAAAGAAATAAGTTTTAAAGCAGATTCTCGTGAAAAATTGAAATCCGGAATCGACAAATTGGCTAATGCCGTAAAGGTTACCCTTGGACCTAAAGGAAGAAATGTAGTCATACAAAAGAGCTTCGGCGCTCCTCAAATTACAAAAGACGGCGTAACCGTTGCAAAAGAAGTTGAACTCGAAGACGCAGTTGAGAACATGGGGGCTCAAATGCTTAAAGAAGTCGCATCTAAGACAGCCGATATAGCAGGAGATGGTACGACTACAGCTACTGTTTTGGCTCAAGCAATGGTGACGGCAGGAATGAAATATGTTGCCGCAGGTGCAAATCCTATGGATCTTAAAAGAGGTATTGATAAGGCGGTTCAAGCAGTAACTGCTGACCTTAAAAAACAATCAGAGCAAATCGGGAACGACATAGGAAAAATAAAGCAAGTAGGTTCTATCTCTGCTAACAATGACGAAGAGATTGGTGGTTTAATTGCTGATGCGATGAAGAGAGTCTCCAAAGATGGGGTCATCACTGTCGAAGAGGCAAAAGGTACCAATACTTATGTGGAGGAAGTAATCGGGATGCAGTTTGATAGAGGTTATTTGTCGCCATATTTTATTACAAACGCAGACAAAATGATCGCTGAGTATGACAACCCTTACATATTGATCACTGACAAAAAGATCTCCAACATGCAGGAGATCGTACCAGTGTTGGAAAAAGTGGTGTCTTCAGGTCGCCCTTTATTAATTATTGCAGAAGATGTGGATAGCCAAGCTCTTGGAGTATTGGTCGTAAATAGACTTCGTGCAAATTTGAAAGTTGTTGCTGTAAAAGCTCCGGGATTTGGTGACCGCCGAAAAGCAATGTTGGAAGATATCGCTGTATTGACAAATGGTACTGTGATCTCTGAAGAAAAAGGTTACAAGCTGGAAAACGCAGAACTATCTGACCTCGGGCAAGCAGAAAAGATTGAAACGGACAAAGACAATACAACGATTGTTAATGGCAAAGGTCAAAAGAAAATGATCGATGCTCGTATCAATCAGATCAAAGTTCAAATCGGAGAGACAAGCTCAGATTATGACAAAGAGAAACTGCAGGAGCGTTTAGCAAAATTGGCCGGTGGGGTAGCAGTGCTTTACGTTGGAGCCGCTACTGAAGTTGAAATGAAAGAGAAAAAAGACAGAGTGGACGATGCTTTGCACGCTACTCGTGCAGCTGTCGAAGAAGGAATCGTTTGTGGAGGTGGCGTTGCTCTTTTGAGAGCAATCGATAGTCTGGAAAAAGTCAAAGCAAATAATGAGGATGAAAAGATAGGTGTAGAAATTGTAAAGAAAGCTCTTGAATCACCTCTCAGAGTGATTGCAGAAAATGCTGGCGTTGAGGGCAGTGTAGTTGCGATGAACGTTAAAGCAAAAAAAGGATCTTTCGGATACAATGCCAGAACAGATGTGTACGAAGACTTGAAGAAAGCCGGAGTGATCGATCCAACCAAAGTTACTAGAATCGCTCTTGAGAACGCAGGATCTATTGCCGGCATGGTGTTGATGACGGAGTGTGTGATTAGCGACAAGCCAAAAGAAGACAAAGGTCACGCTCATCCGCATCCGGGAGGCATGGATGGAATGATGTAATCCTCGATCAAAAACAAATATTGACTTATAATAGGTCTGCTGTTATCCGGCAGACCTTTTTTTTTATCTATGATTTTGGGAAAACGGAGCAGTTAACCCATTTCTTGTTTTGAGATTTGTCACAAGAGGTAAATCTCAGCTGCAATAATTATCGTCTATAGTTAGAAACTCATCCCTTGGTTCTTTTCAAAAAAAAATCCCGTCCGCAAGGACAGGATTTCTGTTTTTCGTTTTGAAATAGGTTTTTACGAATTGCTTTTTTGTTTTCTTTTGAAGGAAATAGCCGGTTGAAGGCACCAACCGGCTATTATAATCCCATGAACATATCCAAACTAGCTTACTTTATAAATATAATCTCATGAACTTCTTCGCTTAGATGGTTCGGGAGACTTGTTAATAGAAGCCCGGCCATTTAGCCAGACTTCCTATTAACAAATTTTAATCCCATGAACATATCCGAATTTTACGGTCGCTGATACGTTTACCAGCATTCTGATTGTAATTCTTCCCTTTGTTAAACAATCACGATACAATTATCCGACGATTTCCGAGAGCCCACAAGTACAAAAAAATGGCATTATCACATATAAATAATTTATATATTTATATTATTTAATGTAAAAAGCACTAAATATTAGTTTGTTATAAATTTAATTTATAAAACTGATGCTTATAAAATCTGAAGAAATCATTTTTTTGTAGGTGCGTGAGCTCAATTTTTTTTTATTAAAAATCTAGAAAGGGCTGAAAATGTCCGGATTTTGAAGGTAAGTGGTGTCTGTGAGGGTCTTCAAAAAGCTGATCAACTGCTTTTTTTGTTTATTACTCAGACGCAAAGGATAGATCAAAGGATTTTTGTTGGGGCTGCCATGACCACCAGAATTATAGTGTTCCACCACCTCTTCTAAAGTTTTAAACCTTCCATCTTTCATATATGGAGCAGTCAAGGCGATATTAAACAGAGTTGGTGCTTTAAACTTGCCGGTATCAGCACTCACCCCTGTAATTTTACCTCTTCCAGGGTCTTTGAATTCACTGTAACTCGCTGCAGAGTCCAATCCGTTGTTGAAAAAGTCATTGGCAGTAAAAAAAGGAACTGCATGACAATGGTTACATTCAGCATCTTGCAATAGCGGATCCAAATCAAAAAACATATCGTGCCCGGTTTGCTCATCATCAGAGAAAAATATCTCCCCTCGCTTCTGTTTGAAAAAAATGCTGTTTTGTCCGGTGACCAAAATTCTTTCAAATTGTGATATGGCTTTGGCTGCTAGTTCTTTTGAGATTTCTTTCCTGGATTGGATGCCAAAAGCTTTTCGAAACATAGCAGGATACAAAGGATGTCTCCTCAACTTTTCTTCAACATTTGGCCATTGTTCGTGCAATTCTACAGGATTTTCAACAGGTTGTAGCGCTTGATCTTCCAGAGTAGGTGCCCGACCATCCCAAAAGTATCCTTTCGATGCATATACTGCATTCAGCACACTCATGGAACTCCTTGAACCCAACTCTCCCGTGACACCTTTGCTGAATGCTACATTGTCAGTAAAGGCCGTTCGTGGATTGTGGCAACTAGCGCAAGACAATGAACTATCTGATGACAGAATCGGATCATAAAACAAATGCCTGCCTAATTGTACGCCCTCAGCACTCAGTGGATTGTCAGGAATGGTGGCCGGTTTTGGAAAGTCCGAAGGGTAATCTATCTTATATTCAGATGGAGAATATGCAATATTCGTCAGGTCCGTTTCTCCCTTTTGATCAGAAGGCTCCTGATTACAAGAAGAAGCTATTGTGAATAGGATTGAGAATATGACTAAATACTGCCTAACCGAATCCATTATTTAATTGAAAAAGAATTCTTAAAGTGGTCCATAAAAATAAATATCCTAGTATCATCCAGATCATGAAATATCGGATCTGAAATGATATCCAGATAATTTTGTTGATCGCCAAACAATCGTTTATGGTCCAACTCCAAAGTCAGAGCAGTTGTTGCATCATCATCGATTTCAATAATTTTGTTGAGTACGACCTGCTGCATTAGGGTATCAAATCCACTATGAAAAGCGAAACTCTTGGATATACCTTTTGAGTTGGTTATGTTGCCCTCGGTTTTTGAGAATATATAGCTTTTCCAGCCAGCCCAATAATTAGTGCCTTCACTCAAAGGGTCTCCCACTTGAAAGTCCGCAGGATCTTTTTTATTGAGTTCCGGCGGAAGTCCAATTTTAAATCTGATTTGTGAATAGTTTCCTTCCGGAATATTGGCCAGATGAATATGTACTCCGGCTTCAGCTTTGGTCAAGTTTGTATGATCATTGAATTCAATAAAATCATAATCTTTTAATAGCGCGGTGTCAGTTCCTTTGACCAATTCGATATCACTTATAAACCACTCTGATCTTGAAAAATTGATGTCTGACCCATCAAAATACTTGTAATTTTGGTTCATGACTAAAGCTTCACCATTGTATCGGCCTTTGATCGTTAAACCCAATTCGCCGTGTCCTTCATGATTTTTATCACCACATGACGTGAGACCCATTACAATAATGAGTAGCAGTCCAATTTTATTCATATATAGTTTTTAAAAGCAAATGTTTTGCTTCGGGTACAAAAGATAGAGTTAAGATACTACATTTATTTTTAAATTGAAGAACTCTGTAGCAACTTTACTCCGCACTTAATTAAAAACGATTAGGTTCAAGGCTTGGTTCATTATTGAGTATTATTGTTGCTGCCTTGTTGCTTGATTTGGATCTCGTATTCTTTGGCTAATTTTTTAACCAGATTTTTTACCTGAAAGGAGAATTCTTTTTCCAACATCCAGTAATAGTAGTTTTTATCTTCATAAAGCACCTTGTCGGCTTTCCTTCCGATGTATTTGCCAAAATTGAAGACAATATTGCCTTGCTCATCATAACGAAATTTCTGAGTGGCATCCGGGGTTCTCAAATCATTGGTAAAGTCATGTAAAGCTTGCATGTCATTGCGAACAGGATTGGGTGTAGTGTTTCCATCTTCATCAATAAAATCCTGGCCTTTATACCGTTGTAATTGTCCTTTCAAAATTTCAACTGTAGCGCGTATATCCGACAAGGCGTCATGAGCATTTTCTAATTCTGAATTGCAGTAAAATTGGTAAGCAGCCTTAAGGGTTCTTGGCTCCATTTTGTAAAAAATTCGTTGGATGTCGATCAGGCGTCTGTTCTCAATTTGGAGGTCAAACCCATATCTGGCTAATTCTTCCATGAGAATGGGCACATCAAAACGGTTACTGTTGTATCCTGCTAAATCAGAATTGCCGATAAAATCGAAAATTTTCTGAGCCACTTGCTGAAATGTGGGTTTATTAGCCAGGTCAGCCGGCGTTATACCATGTACGCCCATGGCTTCTTCAGATATCGGTATTCCGGGATTGATCAACAGACTGAGTTCCCTAACTTCTCCTCCCTCGTGTGGGTATCGTAGCATGGCAATCTGTAAAATTCGATCTCTGATCACATGCAATCCTGTGGTTTCGACATCAAAGAAAACGATGTCGCGATCCAATTGGAATGGAACATCTATCATTTAGTTGAGTCTATTCTGGTATTGAAAAGTTGTTGGTCCAGACTGAGTCTGCCGGGTCCCAACAGGTAAATCACATAAAATGCTGCCAAGTACAAAATGGCCAACTCTTTTTTCTCTAAAGGGTCACTCCCATGCACAATAAAAACTGCAACCAACATCGTAATCATCAAAGGTATACAGGCTAGTCGAGTGCACAACCCGATCATCACAAAGCCTGCACAAAATAACTCTGCAAATACACTGAGATACAATGAAGGCGTTTCGCCCAATCCTATAGGATCTACAAACTGGATGTCTCCTGATAACATCATATGAAACTTTCCCCAGCCATGAACAAACATCAATGCACCAAATATTACTCTTAGTAAGAGTACACTGAAATCTGACCTGACTGAATATAAAGGTGGCACCAGCCAAGCGATAAATTTCTTCATAGATTTTTGATTATTTATTGTCATTAAAAAATCCTCCTTCTTTTGCATCCTCCTGAATCCCATGTAATTGGACTGGTTTGACTTGCTTCTTCATTCTGATGTTCAAAAACTCAACAAAAAGAGAAAAAGCAATAGCAAAATAAAGATAACCTTTAGGTATAGATCCCACTTCCTCACCTCCAATCTTTATATGTGCAATATGAGCTCCTTCAGCTATCAAAGTGAATCCAATTAGGATCAAAAAGGATAAGCCTAACATTTGAACCGTAGGATGATCATTGACAAATTTTCCTACAGGATAGGCAAACGCCACCATAATTAGTATAGATACAATCACAGCGGCAATCATGATCCACAAAGCGCCATGCACACCATTTGTCATTCCGACTGCGGTGAGAATGGAATCCAATGAAAAAATAAGATTGATCAATGTTATCTGCAAAATAGCGCTGGTAAAATTCAGTTTTTTCTTATTCTGGCCTTGGGAATTTGGATCGTCAGCCTCGAGTTTATGATGGATTTCGGTGACGGATTTATACAAGAGAAAAATACCGCCAATGATGAGGATCAGGCTTTGAAGTGAGAAACCTCCACTGAGCCAGCCAAAATCCAAATGAAAAAGTGCTGCCTGCATGGCTGCGAGGTAGCTCAACCCAAATAGTAACATGATTCTCAGCACCATAGCCGCAAGTAGGCCGAGATTAGTCGCTCTTTTCCGGTCATTCTCTTCCAGTCTGCTAGAAGTGATAGAAATAAAAATAATATTGTCCACACCCAGGACGATTTCAAGAAAAGTTAATGTGAGGAAGCTTATCCAAACTTCAACAGAGCCTAGCATCGGGATCTCGTACATGATTCTAAGTTTTTGTGCGAATGCGCAATGATACGTAAAATCATGCAAACTCAAAAGAGTGAATAGCTTATACTAATTCCAGGTTCTACAATCAAAAGCTTTTGCTGATCCTGATCAGTCCACTCATAAATGTATGCTTTTCATCAAAGCCTGTTGATTTTTTTGTTCTTGAGAGCATGTCCTGTAAAAAATGAACACCTATCGAGGATGTCAAAGTTTTCGTGAATCTGTAATTGAGACCAATTTCTGCCTTGAATTGAGCATTTCCAAATTTTTTGAATGCAACATCCTGATAATTATAAAATAGAACTCGAGAAGATGCTTGAGGTAAATGTCCAGTATTTAACGAGAAGATGCTTAGGGTAGCTCCTACATCAGCAAAAACAGAATATCGTCTCGAGATTGCTTTTTCAACGCCAATCAGCAAAGGGATCTGAACAGTCATGAATTTATTGAAAAGTTTGTAATCATAATTATAAACCTGATCTGTCCACACATCTCCATAGATTTCCCTGATTTCGCCGTTTTGATATTTTTCTATTCTGAGAAGTCTGTCTTGCAGGAGTAATTTTTGAGTGGAGACTTCTGAATATTCTATCTTATTGAATAATAATTGGAATTCGATTCCGGTTTGTATCCTGAGCATTCCCAGCTTCTTTCCTAACAGAAATTCGGATGAAAGTCCATCACATGCATGTTCTATACTGTCTCTTAAATTTATATGAGACGTTTGTTCCTCTGACGATGCCTTTGATTGGTAAAAAGATGGTCCGTACGAAATGGAAGCACTCCACCACATTTGTTTTGGATTTGAATGTGAGATGATCTTCTTTTCTACAGGAATTAACTCAACCAGAGGAAATGCCGAATTGGTTTGATCCTGAGAAGTTGTCACTTTTAATTGAAGCGGAAGAATACTTTTGAATTCTATATTCATTGCGTTTTTAGTATTCATCTGGTTTGCATTCTCACTTATCAATTCTTTTGTATGCTTTGGAGATATAGTTTCTTGGGTTACAGTTTGGTTTGAGCTGAAATTTTCTTGTTGTTTGGAATAAAAATTGTCTGAAGTAGATGGTGTAAGATTTTTTTGAGAACTAGATTTTTCTTGTGAGTTTACTTGATATTTTGTAGAGTTGGTTGATTCGCCTTGAACGATAGAGTGATTGTTGTAGTGAGTATTATTTAGGATTGGGTGTCTTTGTGAGTTGGTGTTAGAATATTCTTTTGAAATGATTTCAACGTTCATTTCTGATGAGTTAGATTTTGCTTCAGCCAAATTATCTTGGTCAGCTGAATTTACTGAAATAGTTGATAAATCTACCTTATTACCGGAAGACTTTGTTTCGTGTAAGGCAGATAATGTTGTCTGCTGTGAATTTAGGATAGAAGGACTAAAATCATTTTGATGGAAGTATAGTACTGACAGGGCTCCACTCAAACCTGCAAGAAGGAAAAAAAGGATCCATCTTCTGTTTTTATTTTTTTTACGTTGCTTGGTCAGTGATGCATGCAGTTTTGTCCACTGCGTATCCATATCATAAGGATATGGTGAATTTGCAAAATCACCCCATTGCTTAGTATCAAAATTCTGATTTCTCATAAAATTGATTTTTATGTTGGTGAATAAATTGTCTCAAATACCTTTTTGCTTTGGTAAGTTGTGATCGTGAAGTACCCTCTGTAATTTTCATGTGGGCCGCTATCTGTTTATGCGACCACCCTTCCATTACAAAAAGACAAAAAATATCTTTATAACCTTTTGGCAATCCATTCATAGCTGTTTGGAGTAATTCATGGGGGACTTCTTCAAATCCTCCATTGGTATCATCAGCAATATCCGGAATGGATTCAACTGGTAGGGAAGAGTATTGGATTTTTTTTGCTCTGATGATTTGCAAGATGGTATTTACACATACACGATACATCCAAGCTTCAAAATTTCCTTTGCTTTCTTCAAATTTGTCCATCTGTGAGTAGACGCGAATAAAACATTCCTGCATCATATCATCAGCCTCCTGCACATCCAGAGTGTATTTTCTGGCTAGAGCATGTATTTTTTTGGCATAAGCATAGAAGAATTCCCTTTCAGCTTTGAGCTCTCTTTTTTTACAACCGGATATAAGATCAGATAATTCCACAGCAATTTATCGTAGTTGGGACTTATGGAATTTCGGCTTTTAATATGATTTTGCCACTGTAAGTTTTTCCAGATTTTTTTTCTTCGATTGAACAAGCATCTAAAATAAAGTGAACGATTTCTTTAGATGACTTACCGGTAGCTTTGGCTTCGGATGTACCACAGGTGCTAAAATAAAATAGGTCCCCCGGATTCCCGATGATTGTTGGTATTTTAGTTGTAAAAAAGTATTCGCTAGAAAATTTGGGTCTCGCAAAGGCAAATCCATAACTCACCTGATTGCCATTGCCATCATCGTCCAGTGCTTCAAATAGGTAAGTTTCTGCTGTTGTATCTGCAGTTCTACTTACCTTAATATTGTTAATATGTTTTGTCAAATTGCCATAATGGACAGTCATTCCAAATAAATTAGATTGATCACAAACTTCAAGTGTTAATTCTGAATGAAGAATTCCGGAGTTAATATTCTTTATATTTCCTGTAATTTTATTTTTATAATCTACCGGTGTGCAATTCAGAGAGGCTGATGTACAAAAGTCAACCAGAGCTTTCACTTGGCCTAAAGAATCCGCCGGGAGGATGTGAAAATAATCATTTGATGGAGATTGGATTTTAAGATATGCTTGAGTATTGGGCAAGGAATTACAATCAATAATTTTAGCATTTAAGATTGTGTATGACTTTTCACTTTGAAAATAAACCTCTGGAGCAGTAGCTTGTAAGCCACTGTAAGCACCTAGTGGAATCGTATAGAGTTCAGAACCACACTCATTGAATATAACAAGGCTAAGTTGCTTGTTTTCTGGTACGAATACTCGATATTTTCCTGTGTTATTGGTTGTAAAATCATAGAAAAATCCACTGAGTTCATCTTTTATTCTGCCATAGATGATTACAGGTGATTGGTCGATTAAAATATTGCCCTGAAGTGCAGCATATTTTCCATTTTCGGCAACCGCAAGCATAGATGGATGTAAACTTTTAAACTGATATTTGGCATTTGTCATTTTTGTCGCGGTTGATTCCTCTTTCCACGCGGATATACTTTCGTCGATATAAAATGATTTTACAATATCTTTTGTCTGTGATTCAATAGATATCGATGTGGGTACTTCAAGCAAGACAGCTTTGGTCAAACTCAGTTTTTGATTTGAAATATTGCGAAATTCTATTGATAAGAAGGCATAAGGACTGAGCAAGCCATCGCTGCCATCCCTATTGATTGCCTGAAGATTGGTAGGTACAGTTCTGGAAGTGTTTGGGTCTGCCGGATCATACCACTTTGAAAAAACTCGCACGGTTCCTGAATAAGCCTGATTGTTTTGATCCACAAAGGAGTTAGGATCTATCTCAATTTTAACACCGTTTTGGAAATCAATTTTTTCACCTTTCTGAGCTTGAAAAGTCCAACCTCCTCCAAGTAATTTGGGCTGAATTGCGCGTAAATGAAGAGATCCCACATCGGCCAACTTGCTGTGTTGGAAAGCTTCGAAATAGTAAACATCTGAAAATTTCAATAAAAAGTTGTCTCTGTCAATTAATTCTTTGAAAGTGAAAAACCCGTCGTCATTGGTCAAGAGCATGTTTTTGGAGGTCTGAATTAATTGAGAACCGATGGGAGCCATATCTTCCGCCAGCAGTTCCCCTGTCATTGTCTGTTCCAGAGAAACACCAGGCGCAGGATCCGGATCCGGTGTAACTCCTGAGTTGATTTGGTCTTTTCTACACGAAATGCTGCTGACCAAAACAATGAAGAAAAAATTAATTGCCAGACGATTTAGTGACATGAATTTTTGAATAACAGTACGGTTTACAAGATAGAATATGCAGAAGCAAATAAAATGTTGCCTGTATTTGCAAGATTTAAAATAAAAATTGTCATCCTTTGGTTTTCAAAAAGGTTAAAAAATCCAAGCTGAATTCCAAATGGTCAAATATCAGCGTTTTTTTCGGTTTTTTAAGCTGTCAACGCTTGAAAGTCTGAAGAATTAAGGAAATTATGCTTCGTCGCTTTGGAGAAAACCCAAAAATTCAGATTCTGTCAGTATAGTCACCGTTCCTAGCGCTTTTGCTTTGGATAGTTTGCTCCCGGCTTCCGCACCTATGACCAGAAAATTGAGCTGACTACTGACTGCGGATAAATTCCTTGCCCCTGCTTTTTCTGCCAATTCCTGAGCTTCCTTGCGACCTAATGTTTCCAGAGTACCTGTAAACAAGATAGTTTTTCCTGAGAATACAGAACCTTCGACTGCTTGCCTGAGCTTATCTTCTTCGGTTTGGTAAAAATTTACGCCCAGGCTTTCCATGATTTCTAACATGGCTAAATTTGCAGGATTATTAAAGTATTGGATGATATTCTGTCCAACAACAGGTCCGACATCTTTGATGCTTTTGAACTGTTCAAGTGTCCAATCCTTTAATTGGAGCAAATGGTCCAGATGAGCTGCGATGAGTTTGCTCACTTTCTTCCCCAAATGATGAATGCATAAACTATGAAGCACACGATGTAAGGGATTTGACTTTGCTTTTTCGATGGCTGCCCTTAGTTTCTCTGCCGATTTTACTCCCATCCCCTCCAATTTCGCAATGGACTCATAATCGAGACGGTAGATATCGGACATATCTTTTAGCCATCCCAGGTCAAAAAATCTTTCAATCAGTGAACTACCTAGTCCATCGATGTCCATTGCATCCTTGGATACGTGATGTATCAATCTTTGGACGATTTGTGCTGGACAATAGTAATTAGGGCATCTCCAGGCTGCTTCTTCTTCAGCTCTGACCAAAGGAGTTTTGCAGGATGGACACAAGAGTGGAAAGTCAATTTCTTTGGATTCCTCCGTTCTGAGCTCAGGGTAAGACTGTACGATATATGGGATAACGTCACCGGCTCTTTCTATCAGTACTTGATCATTGAGTCTGATGTCTTTGGATCGAATAAAATCTTCATTGTGCAAGGAAATTGAGCTGACAGTTACTCCTGCTACTGTAACGGGTTCAATTTTCGCAACCGGAGTAATGCTACCGATTTTACCTATCTGAAATTCCACTTGCAACAACTTCGAGGTCGCTTGTTTTGCTTGAAATTTGTAAGCTACTGCCCATCGTGGATGGTGTGCCGTGGAACCACATTGTCGCTGGAGAGCGAGTGAATTTACCTTGACAACTATTCCGTCCAACTCATAGCTGTAGTCATCTCTTTTCTGAGCCCAATCTTGTATAAAATCATGAACTTGCTGGATGCCTTCACATACGCGTCGTTCAGATACAGGTACGAGAAAACCTAAATCTCCCAACACCTTGATCAATTCATTCTGAGTGTTGAACTCATCGAGCTTATCGCGGTCGTCTGATGAGCGAGCGTACGAAAACTGGAAAGCGAATAAATCTAATTGCCTGACGGCAGTTTCTTTGGGATCTTTAACTCTTAACACACCCGTTGCTGCATTGCGAGGATTAGCCAGCAGAGCTTGCCCTGTAGCCTCGCGTTTTGCATTTAATTCTACAAATCTATCCTTGCGGATGATTGCTTCTCCTCTTAATTCAGCAGTTTTAATTCCAAATTTTGAAAATGATGCTGACAAAGGAAGAGATCGGATGGTTTTCGCATTGAGTGTCATTTCGTCTCCACGTATTCCATCTCCTCTGGTAGCGGCTCTGATGAGCTGGTCATCCTGATACAATATTGCGAGACTGCCGCCATCATACTTGGGTTCAACAAGGTATTCCAATGTAGTATCATCATTTAAATTGCAAAGTTTTTTTACCCTTTTGTCAAAATCATAGAGGTCCTCTATAGAGTATGTGTTGTCCAGCGATAGCATGGGTTCCATATGATTAACGGTTTCGAATCCGCTGATCATATCATTGGAGACTCTTTGACTGGGACTATCCTCTTTTATCCATTCCGGATGTATTGTTTCTGTAGAAACCAGGAGTTTGTACAGTTTGTCATATTCTTGATCTGTGATGATTGGCTGATTTTGAACATAATATTTGTATTCATGATACCTTAATGTATCTGCCAATTGGTCTAATTTTTCTTGAGAATGAATCGCTGAAATACTGGCAAAGCTGTTAGTAAGCTTTGCAAATTCGAGTTCTTTGGTCGATGAATACATAATGATTCTTTCGGTAAATGTAACGATTGTCGAGATTTTGAAAATTCCTTTTCGCAACATTTTGTGCATCGGACATTTGCAACTTACTTTGTAATTAAAATAAAAGAAATATGCCTGCGCACGAGTTGGATTACAAAATTTATGGTGAAGAACTCCAATATGTCGAGATTGAGTTGGACCCGAACGAAACAGCGATAGCTGAAAGTGGATCATTCCTGATGATGGAAGATGGAATCCGAATGGCCACCATTTTTGGTGATGGCAGACAACAATCCGGTGGTTTTATGGGAAAGCTGTTTTCTGCAGGAAAAAGGCTACTCACGGGCGAAAGTCTATTCATGAGCACGTTTACAAATGAAGGTTCAGGTAAGGCAAAGGTGAGTTTTGCTGCTCCATATACCGGAAAAATCATCGCACTTGATCTCAGGCAATACAATGAAAAGATTATTGCTCAAAAAGATTCATTTTTGTGTGCTGCAATGGGTGTCAGCATAGGGATAGAATTACAAAGAAAACTTGGGACAGGAATTTTCGGAGGAGAAGGATTTATCATGCAGAAGTTGGAAGGAGATGGTATGGCCTTCGTGCATGCAGGCGGCTATGTGAGAGAGATAGACCTTGGGATCGGGCAAAGTCTGAGAGTAGACACCGGTTGTGTAGTCGCTTATACGGACAGGGTGGATTTTGACATAGAATTTATCAAAGGTATCAAGAACATGGTATTCGGAGGAGAAGGATTGTTCTATGCTGTCTTGCGAGGGCCGGGAAAGGTTTGGATTCAATCACTTCCGATAAGTAGACTTGCTTCCAAAATAATGCAATACGGAAGTGTCGGTGGAAGGAGAGAGGAGGGCAGTATTCTTGGAGGTCTGGGCAATATTCTAGATGGTGATGGGTTCTAAATCCTGATCAGCAAAGTTAAACTCGTGCTGTTCATACTGAGGAACTTGATTTTAGGTTAGCTTAAGCATTTTTCTTAAAACCCAACCTCGGTCTTGCAAATATTTCACGTCTATCATGGCCTGGTCCCAGATGTTGCACGTCCATCTGGCGAATGTATTTATCAGGTTCGGGGTCAGTGCTTTCAGTTTGTCTTAACTCGTAATTTTGGATTACTTCCTGGATGATTGATCGGATAAGACGCCCGTTGCCAAAATGTTTATCCTTTGTATCGACTAAATAACGAAAATATTCCATCACCACCTCCTTAGCATCTTCCTGAATATCCAAACCTGCATCTGTTATCATCTTGAGAGAAATAAGGTAAAGCTCGTCTGCTCCGTAATCTTCAAATTTCAATATCTTGTCAAAGCGACTGCTCAATCCCGGATTAGACTTCAAGAATTGCTCCATCTGGTCGGTGTACCCTGCGACAAAAACAAAGAACAAACCTCGTTGATCCTCCATTCGCTTCAAAAGTGTCTGAATGACCTCGCTTCCATAGTCGCCCTGGCCATGCATAGATTGGGTCAGACTGTATGCCTCATCTATGAATAATACACCACCCATTGCCTCGTCTATCCTTTCCGCCGTTTTTATAGCACTTTGACCAATATATCCTGCGACTAGTCCCTGGCGGTCTGTTTCAACCATGTGGCCCCTTTCCAAAATTCCAAGCGCTTTGTATATCTTGGCTAAGATTCGCGCAACTGTGCTTTTTCCGGTGCCTGGATTCCCTAAAAAGACCGTGTGCAGAAAGTATTTATGCAAAACCTCTTTGCCATGCCTTTGTGCATGACGCACGATTCGAACCAGTTCGTGAATTTCATTTTTCACTTTGTCAATACCTATCATGTCATTGAGCTCGTGCATAGCCGATTGGAGCAATTCTTCATCTACCGGAATGACAGGTTTTGATTTTTCAGGTTCAATGGTGATTTTTCTCACATCCTCTGAGCTGATCATTTTTAACTCTGCGGTATCCAGATTTTCAGGTGTCTGAGTGTCCATGATCCGAATACCTAGATTCATTTTGGCTTTGTCCACCAGATCATATACAAATCTTGCATTGCCAAAGCTGGCATCTCGCTTGCGGTACGCACTGAGTATTATAGATTGAAACAATTTCCAAGCATCAGCCTGGAATTCCACCTGTTTTAAACTAGAGGCATACAGAGCAATTTCGTATAATTCTTGTGGGAGATAATCCGAGAAATGATAATAGTGCTTAATCCTTGATTTTAGGCCGGGATTGGAATCCAAAAAGAACCTCATTTCTTTAGGATAACCTGCCAAAATCACAGCGATATCACCCGGGCCATTTGACATTTCCTTGACCAATATTTCAACGACTTCACGACCAAAATCCTTACTGTCATCATTGGTTCTGGCAAGTGCATAGGCTTCATCAATAAACAATACACCGCCTCTGGCTTTTTCAATGACTTCTTTCACTTTTGGCGCTGTCTGGCCAATAAATTCTCCAACGAGTTCAGCTCGATCAGCTTCTTGGACATGTCCCTTTGAAAGTACACCCATTTTTTTGTAGAGCCTCCCAAGCATTTTGGCTACAGTTGTTTTTCCTGTACCCGGGTTTCCTAGGAATGCCGTGTGCAATACCATTTGATCTTTGTCATCAATACCCTTTTCCTTTCTCAACTGGAGGAATTTAATGTATTGGGCGTGTTCTTTGACTTTGACCTTAATTTCCTGAAGTCCAATCAGTTCGTTAAGTTCAGCCAGAACTTCATCAAAAGTATCATTGTCCTCAATGGTACCCGGAAGCGTTACAGGTTCAGATTTATGAGGTAAAGTTACAGGGGCATCGCCCTCCATAAATTCGTCGCCTACTTCAAAAGGCATGACAGCGAGTAACTGATCCATGCATACGACTTCGGCGGTATATCTGCCCATCCACCAGGAACCTTTCACGTTGGAGCCCCACCCTGCGGTCAGCTGTATGACAGGATCTTCCCTTCTCACCTGCATGAGTCGTACCACCTGACCTTTGAGTTCTCTGGATTCGTTATAAAATTTGATGAATAGCTCACATTGCCAAATAGGCTGCTTTACGTTGTTCTTTAAACTCAGGTCCACATAAATATATCTGGTTTCTTCCGCATTGAACCCTTTGAAATAATGTCTGTTTTCGTCGGAAACATCATCAAAAGGGCCTTCGTAGAGCTTCATGCCGAGGAGCTCAACATAGGGAAAGTATATATTTTCATTCGCCCCAGGATCTTCAATGTAAAAATACCTGGTGGCAACTTTTTCGCCGTCGATCCAGGCTTCCCAATAGTATGATCCTTTTTTCCAAAAGGAGCCTTCTTTTTTATTACCCCAGCCTTCTCTGATATAGACCGTAGGGTCATATTTGGAGATTTTGCGACGAAAACTCAAGTTACATAGCTCTTTTTTTGTCTTGATCAGACTAAAGCATTTGAGTTCTATATCGGTTTCCCAGACATCTCGTTCGAAAAGTTTATTGTAAAATGAAAGTTCAACATAGATATATGTGGTATCCAACCTGTCAAATACCTGGCGATACTTTTTCTTGTTGTCTGCCAGCCATTCAGTAGAGGCATAAACCTTGAGTTCTTTGAACTTATACTTCTTTACTTCAGTTTGCTTTTGAATTTCGTCCATAGTTGATTGATACTTCAAAAATAAGTTTTATAAAGGGAAAGGAGGAATGCTTTTTGGATTTTAAGAAAACATTAAAAAAGTAGACGCTCCCTGAACTTATAATGGCTATTTCCAGTTTAACTTTCACTTGTTATGGCAAAGATTCACTTCAAATTTGAAGATATCCAGATTCCGGAGAAGGCGGTTGAGGGAGAGTTTAAGGAGATGAGTATTCTTGAAATTACTGAGGAATATGGGGTCCATCTCAACCACAATTGCGGTGGGGTGTGTGCCTGTAGTACTTGTCACATCTATGTACAAAGCGGTGATCGGCACCTGGAGCCTCTGTCGGACAAGGAAGAGGATTTCATTGATCGAGCGATCAATCCCAGACTTGAATCCAGGCTGGCATGTCAATGTATTATCTTAGACGATCATGCAGACATTGTCATTGAAGTACCTGATCAGAAAAGGATAATTGGACACGAACATTAATTGCAGTCAATATGTCGAGTTTTAAGAATATAGATGATCTTCCAATCAGTTGGGCTGATCACGAGGATATTGCTATGGGGCTTTATGCCAGATTCGGACCAGAATTTGGTGAGTCCCAAATCTACAGGATCCGATTCACGCAGTTATTGGATTGGGTTATGGAACTGCCACACTTTGAAGGAAAAAGAGAAGAATGCAACGAATCCCATTTGGAGCAAATTCAAGCAAAATGGGTCTATGAATGGCGCGACAACCAGTGAGGTCTTTTTTCCGCCCTATCCTGAGAATTTTTAATTTTATGTTAGTTTAAAGATCAGGTCATGCAACTTTTAGGCATGTGCAAGATCCTTATGTTGATTTGCAAACGGAAAAATGAGCTTTTTGACAAAAGACCAACACGAAAGCGACTACAAAACACTGATTGACAAGGTGCTGCAGGGTGATCAGATTTCTGCAAGAAATCTCTATGACCGTTTTTCGTCTGCAATGTATCAAGTGTGCCTCCATATTATAAGAAATGAAGTTGAAGCAGCGGATGCATTGCAAGAATCATTCGTTAAAGTTTTTTTGCATTTGGATAGTCTGGAAAATGAGAAACTACTGCCTGCATGGATAAAACGAATCACAGTAAATACCTGTGTTGCTATGGTCCAGAAATCTGCAAGATATAGAATGGAGCCTTGGGAAGATCAAATTTCCCATCCGGTAGAGAGCGATGATTCTGTGGGTGATTTGGAAGCGGCTTACGAAGCGGATCTACAAGATGTAAATTCCTGTATTCTCCAACTTCCAGAGCGATATAGATTGGTTTTTACTTTGTACGTAATAGAAAATTACTCACATGATCAAATATCAGAAATGCTGGGAATAGCACCTTCAACCTCAAGGAGTCAGTATTTGAGAGCAAAAATTAAATTGATACAGTTATTGAAAAATAATAATAAAAATGAAAGATCAATTCAAGGAATATTTCCACGCACGATTGCAGCAATCTGAGCTCAAATCGGCACCCGACAATATTTTTGATAAAGTCATACAAGATCCGCGACTTAAGGATAAGGCTTTCGCTCCAAAAAAATCAGCTAGTGCAAATTTGTTTCAATTTTGGATTTCCGGAAGTATAGCAGCAACTGTTTTGATTTGTGTTGCAATTTGGTATTTTTCTAGTGATAAAGGATCACAAAATGACAAAATGAATACGTCAACTTATTCAAATCATACAGCTCATGATCAAAACATTCCAAACGCTAAATTGAATACAGGCAAACAGGTGAATGATGAAATGAAATCTTCGGTTGCTGAGACCAGACACAACATGATGAAAAGTAAGGCATCTGATCTAATTCAAGAAGGTCAATTAGGGAGCGCTGCCAATTTGATCAATTCGAAAGCGGAGTTCCTTCATAGAGAATATATTGAAAATCAAGAAAAAAATATTGCTGACGATGCAACATTAAACACCACAACGCATCTTTTGATTACAAATGAATCCTCAATGTTGAAAGATATAAAAGCGTCACCAGTGAAACTTATAACTTCTTTGGCTTCTGTTTCAGCTAAACAAGAAAAAGTACTCCCGGATATTAAGATCAAAGTTGAAAATTTATCTGATGCCAAAGAAAATCTTATGACTGATAATGTAGGCAAAGAGAATTCACTTGAAAAGCAAGCAGGGAATTTGTTTTGGAAATGGATTGCTGGAAGAACTCGCAAATGGACAAATGATGTACTCCAGATTCAGGTCGATCAGAGCACAGAGCATGTAGCAGTTGAACTAAAAACAGAAAAATTAGAAATAATAAAACAATTGACTTTATTTAGAAATTGATTTGAACAAAAAACATAAAATTCATATAAATGAAAAAAATATTATTTATTCTATTCGTAACCTTTATCGCTGTAGTTTCTAAAGCACAAGATGTACCACCACCACCACCACCGCCACCGCCTTCTCCAAGTCCTGCTCCCAGTATAGGGAAAGAGGATACTTTAAAGTTTAAAGTAAAAGACAGGGAAATTTTAATCATACAGAAACCTTCAATGGAAAAATCTGAATCAAAGATTGACGAGAAAAGTGAGCCCTCATTAGCAGATAGTCCTGATATGCCTATGAGAAAAGAAAATGTGGCTCCGGCTAAGAAAAAACGATCTAAAGCTGCATCAGTTGACTTTATTGATTTTGATCTTGGTATGAACTTTCTTATACATAATGGAGACGCTGCAACTAAGCAACAAGCCAAAGACTTAAGCCTGAAGACTTTCCGGTCATGGAGTTGGGGATTTACTTTCCTCCCAACTAAAATATATCTAGGCAGCAAAAATGTACTATTGTTAACAGGACTTACTTGGAGATTTGGAGAATTGGAGTTTGATAAAAAACTGAACTTTACTCCTGACAAGACTCTTGAGTACACCATCAATGAAACTGTTAATGGATCTGAAATTCGAAAGAGTGAATTTGATTTTAGCCATCTTGAAGTTCCCCTCACCTTATATCTGCAATCAAAAAAATACAGAGGCTTGGGCAATATCGGTATAGGATTAGGTGGATATGTAGGAGTGTTAACACATCAGGAACATGAAATTAAAACAACCAATTCAAAACGAAATATCGAAACGGAAGAGGATTTTGGTTTTTCTACGTTCAAATATGGACTGAATGCAAAGGTGGACATCGGTGCAATCAAATTTTATGTAAATTATGACCTGACGCCAACATGGAAGGAGACGGATTATCATACCCTTGAATGTGGAATCTGGTTTGATTTATAAAAATAATATTAAAGTATATCGTTTTACTTTCTTCAAATTGTGGTCAAAGCCTGCACAAAATTAGTGCGGGCTTTATTTTTTTATATTGAAATTTATAAGTTCCAATGATTATAGTTTGATAAATAGGAATGCGAGGCATTTTTAAATATAGTTTTGCAAAGTTTGAGTAATTTTCTCATAGCCATTGTCTTCAATAAAGTGAATCCCTTTAGGAATTTAGTCATTTGAAATCTATTGAATCTGAGATCCAATAGATTCCGTAAGGATCGAATAATTGGTCAGATCTATGACTTTATACTTCATTACATTAGTATAATCTGATACCTGAATGTTTGCACAATTTTGGATTTGAAAAAAATCAGAACATCTATGTGGGAATTTTCCTTTTTGCTTAAAATAATCAGAGAAGAAAAATGTGATATTAGATTGGGAATTATATATTCTCGAAGCTTTTAAATGACATTTACGTGAAGTAAGTTTTGGATTCGGTAATTAATATTCAGGAAGGATCTATTTTAAGAATTGGAATAGTTTTCTTTTCTTTGCAAGAATGGTTTATTCTTCTGAAAAGATCAAATCCAAAGCTCGGGAGCTGGGATTTCTGCAAGTTGGTGTGGCTAAAGCTCGTCAGCTTGATAAGGAGGCAAGGAATCTGGAACGATGGTTGAAGCAAGGGATGCACGGTGAAATGAGCTACATGGAAAATTATTATGAAAAGCGCATCGACCCAACATTGCTCTTTCCTGGTTGTAAATCAGTCATAATGCTGGCGCTCAATTATTTTCCTGAAAATCAATACATTCATAAAGAAGGAATTAAAATATCTAGATATGCTTATGGTCAGGATTATCATCAAGTGATAAAGTCAAAATTGAAAGTTTTAACTCACTGGTTGAATGATACATATGGAAACATTCAACTTAGATATTTTGTAGATTCAGCTCCGGTGCTGGAACGTGATTGGGCGAAAATATCGGGAATTTCGTGGAGCGGAAAAAATACACTTAGTATTCATCCAAAACATGGGAGTTATTTTTTTCTGGCCTGTGTATTAACAGATATTGAATTTCAGGTTGATCACCCGATCAATGACCACTGTGGGACCTGTACTCGCTGTATTGAAGCTTGTCCAACCGAAGCTATACATGCACAAGGTTATATAGTGGATGCATCTAGGTGTATTTCTTATCTTACGATTGAACTTAAGAATGATATACCTGAATCTTTTTCAGGAAAAACGAAAGGATGGATTTTTGGCTGTGACATCTGTCAGGAGGTATGTCCCTGGAATAGATTTGCAAAACAACATCAAGTCGATGAATTTGAACCTAAAGTAGAATTATTGAACCTTTCTCAACAGGATTGGCTCGCCATGACTGATGAAGCTTTCAATGAAATAACGCTAAATTCTCCAATTCAACGAACTAAATTGAAGGGAATGAAGAGAAATGTGATGTATTGTATAGACAAGACATAAAATCGTGTCATTCGAATTTGATCTAAATGAAAGAGATGAGAACACAAGTTTACCTGTTGTAAGGGCAATTGCAATTTCCTGCAAAGTATTGTCAGCCTCTCTCCTTGAGGAGTGAAATCGTTCAGCTGATGGTCGCAACCGGGTGATCATTCAGCACATCCAAAGCTCAGTTTTTATATCCAATTAGGCTTCAGAATTAAATCTCTTTTGCAAAATTCGAGCTAAATGAAAGAGATGATTTATGTTTCGAATTTTAACTTCTTTATAATTTATATCAGGGAATAATAATTTATTCCTCAACCCTAATCAAATAAAAGGGCGATAAATAAAAGCTGTTTTTCGGAAAATGGAGAATAAAAATCGCTGTTTAAATTTGAGATTGCGAAAGGGGTCCGGTTCATCTTCAGCCGATATCAAAGTGCTCTGTTTTATACGTGATTTAAGAATTCGTGAAACTTTGTGAGCAAATGCTGTATCTTCAATTACTGTAATTGTTTCAGAATTAAATTGGTGTGACAAATTATCCAAATTATAAGTACCAATCACGGTAATTTTATTGTCGATAACCATCGCTTTAGAATGCAGGGTACTTTGTCCTTCAAACTCATAAGCGTGTATACCCCATTTGAGATATAGGTCTCTGTCATTTGCATATGCAGCCGAGCTAACAGGCACATCGGTAACATAAGCAGCATTGCTGTTGAGTTCAATCTTAACTTTTTTAAATGCTGCATTGCGAAGCGCTTTTCTGATGCTGCGTGGAGGCGTAAGGTAAGGTGATTCAATTTGGATTGTGCTATCTGCTTCATAGATTAAACTCATCACTTTGTTGGAAACAAATCTGGTCCGAGGTAGAATATGGTAATAGTCTCTGATAAAGTTAATTTTCTGAACAGGATCGGTTTTGTCACTCCAATATTTTACTGGATGAAATTGTTGAATATTATAGATTGAATCCAAAACCGCCTCAATATGTTTATAATCCTTAAGTGTAGTTTTGTAAACTTTATTGTTCATGTATTTGGTGAAAGGAGCCGTCCAAACATGGTTAAAATACCTGCTAGCTTGGGATACAACTTCGCCTTCTGTAAATATTTCAAGATCAATAAATTTTTTTTTACTTCGATTGAATTTTGAATAATAATTATTAGTGAGATTTCTTCCACCGGTGATGAAATATTTACCATCTACGACAAGGAGTTTATCATGCATTGAAGTGATATTATTCCATCCTTTCTTCCAACTAAACTTGTTAAAGTATTGTACAGGGATATTGTAATTACATAGATAGTCGAGCATCCCTTTTGAAATGCGGGAACTCAGACTTTCTACTATAATTCTTACATCGACACCTCGTTTTGCTGCATGAACGCAGGCGGATAGAACAGCGAGCCCGGTGTCATCTTCATAGATTGCATAATATGCAACCATGATTTCTTTTTGGGCACTGTTGATCAAATCCAGTTTTGCTTGAAGGCCTTCTGCTTCACTTTCTAAGAGATAAACTTTGTTTTCAGCATGTATGGGATGGAGTCCAAGAATAATCCATGTTAGCAGGAACCTAACTATATGATTGAACGAAGGAAATGAGATGCATGCCATTTTTTCCATTTCAGCAGAGGTAAAAATAACTCAAATGCATAAATTGTTCATCTTTACCGTATACCAGGGTAAATTTATTCCAAATTTCAGCCTCAAAATTTGGTTTATAAGGTAAAATTATTTGAAAGTTGTTAAATCTTTGGTTCCCTAGGATTCACAGTGGTAAAGGTATGTTCCCTAAACATACAATGTGGTAAAATGAAAGCCTGAGCTTAGCAATAGCATTTGTAGATCAGGCTTTCACTTCTTTTTGGTTGAGCTTCATTCTTTGTTTGAAAATGGCTTTTAGAATTTCTTGGAGCCATCCTGTTGGATGATGTAGCGGAAGGTATAGTAACGCGCCAGGTCGGTACGGTAATTTGGAGTGGTCGGTGCATTTTTGTAGTAACTCAGAATTTCCAGTTTTGCATATTTCTGATCACTGGTACGCAAAATTAAAACTTTGCCCGGCTTTGGATAGAATACAAATGCTGCCTGATCATAAGTGTACCAATTTTTTCCAATAGCATAAACAGGAGCTTGGTCTATATGGAAACTGCTGTCTGCAGGGACTTCAGAAATGGATTGATAAACACCGTCCAACAAAAATGCACCTGCGCTTCCAGGGCCTGAAGATCCACTATTGATCAAAATTGTATTTGCCCGGAATGCAATATCCCATTTGCTTGTAGTCGAGTCAGAATTAGCGACGATACTGCTGTCAGATAATCTGAAAAAAGTAAATTTGCCGGTTTCGCCTATCGGTTGTCCGGTAGTAGGGTCAAATGAAGTAGGTGGGTCTGCCGGTAAATTTTGTACAGTTACAGATAGAGATTTTGAGCCAGGGGATGATTCAGATGAATCATCGCATGAGGTAAGTAAGCTTATAGCGAAGAGTACTAAAATTAAATTTTTCATGATTTATTTTTTTTAAAAAATTCGAATTGTATTTGAATAAAAAAATTTCTACCTTTTAAAGTGGGTATGTATAATTCATCTTTGTAGTTGGCCAAATTTTCAACACCGGTACTTATTCGCCAATTTGAATTAATTTGATAAGCATATCCTGCATTGAGGATAAAATAATCAGTTACCAGGTGATCATATCGATCCAATATACCATTGCTGTTTCTATCAGACGAAGGTATAAGTGTGCCTGATACTGATCCTGCAGTAGCAGCCGAGCCATAACTACCTCTGTAAATACATCGTAGAGAGGCATCCCATTTTCCACTTTTACTTTGATATCTTAATTTGGCTATACCTGAATGAGGTGATCTGCCGTACAAACCTAAATAATCCTTTTTTGTGATCAGGTAAGATTCTAAAGTTTCCGGATTTCTACCATAGATTTGTTTTTGTTTGATTTGGTTAAGAATATCTTTGTCTTTAGCAAGCAAGTAATTATAAGATAAACTGATCTGGAAATTCCGAATCAATTTGCTTCTCCATTCTGCCTCAAAACCTTCTGTGTAAGCATTCTGAATATTATTGTAAGAATAAATGAATTGTCGGTTTTTAAGTAAAGCGACGGTTTGTATTTCTACTAATCCTTTGAGATCATTTCTGAAAAAATGTATTGAAAAATTACCAAACGTGGGATGATCATACTCCATCCCAAAATTCAGCGCAATTGATTTTTCTGGTTTTAATGTGGATTTTTGGTCTAAAGAAATATATATATCTTCAATTAATCCCTGTGTCTGTAATTTTTTGAGTTCGTCCAACACTACTTCGGTACCAAATACGCTGTATCCTGCCGCAGAATTTTTAAAATTCAAATACAATTGTCTGAAGTCAGGTGCTTTAAATCCTGTTCCAAAAGAGGCTTTGATTTGAATGCGGGAAGTAGGTTTGTAGAGTAACGAAAACTTTGGGCTCCATTGGCTGTGATACACTGAATTATCGTCGTATCGAAGTCCTGTAATGATGTCCACTTTAGGATTAAGCTTCCATTCATGTTGCAAAAACAAATAAGATGTATGTTGAGATCTAGTCACATTTTCTCCATATCGATTTGTATTTACTGATTCGTAAAGAATACCTGCGCCTGCAGTCCAATTTTGGTTTTTAAAATATCTACAAGTTGATTGAACTTCCGGTTTAAAATATTCCTGCCTGAATTGGTCAAAGTAATATTCATTTCCTGAACTGAGTTCGTTCAGTTTGGTTTCTGTATAATACCTGGAGTAATTGGCTCTAATATAAAATTGTGTGTTATTCTTCCAAGAATATTTAATTTGAGGAATGAAAGTCAAATCACTGACCTTACCCGGGCCATTGACTTTTATAGAATCAGAAGGAACGATGACCTGATATTCATTATCCTGAACTTCATGAAAAATGCGAATTGCAGTTGATAATTCTAGGGCTTCAATAGGTTGATAAATTAATTTATGTCTGAAGCTGAAATTTCGATATGGTGATATGGTACGACCATAATTTGCAGGATCAACATCAAATCCTTTTGAGTTGAAAAAATTAAAGAAAAGCTGATTTGATAACTTATATTTCACATGATCCAATTCTACATTGGCATCGAAATCACCCATCGTACTCAACCTGGAAGAAAGCAAAATACGAGGAGTTACAGGTCTACTCGTGATTATATTGACTACTCCGCCAAGCGCTTCCGACCCGTATAAGCTTGAGGATGGACCTTTTACGATTTCTATTTTCTTTATATTGCCGAGAGCTATTCTGCTCAATTCTAAAGTACCTGTATATCTGCCTATGAGTGGCTCACCGTCCATCATGATCATCGTATAATCGGCTCCTAATCCTTGGAGTTGGAGTCCATTTCCCACCCCATTTATTTGAGGCACTATGGTAAGTCCTTTTTGTTCGGTAAGTACGTCTTGCAGTCGGCTGCCTCCAATGGCTTGAATCTCTTTTTTGGTCACCAGATTGAAGGGCATAGGAATCTCGGTGAGTTTTCTTTCGGTCCTGGTAGCTGAAATAATTACTTCTTTGAGATCAACCGTATCTTGGTTTATTTTAGTAGGATCTATGCTTTGGACCTGACCGTAACCGAATACTGTCAAAGCGATAAATACAAGCAGCAAAATCCTTTTCATCAAGGCGCAAAGGTCTGACTGCAATAAATGTAAAAATATCCCAATTAGGAATAATTATATCCTGAACAGGAATAATTGAAATATGGAGCAATTGACAAGAAATTGATTTAAATAGCTTATTATCAGATAATTGTGTATCTTTGCGACTAGTATATTGTAAATTAAAAGTGAATAATACCCCAAAAATAGCTCAATACGGTCTCCCTTCAACGAAGGTAATGCGAATCCTATTGAATCCGGGTCGCGCAAGCAACAGTACTTATAATATAGTCCAAAAAAAGGTACATTTTATATTTAATGCAGCAGATAAAGCAACTCTCGAATTTGGTCCATTCTACCAAAGAGCTTTGCAGTCAGGTCATTATTTTATCATATATAACCCGGAAAAAGATTTGGAATTCAGCCTCAATCACGACAAACAAGTTGGCTTATTCTGGATTGAACTTGAATTGTCAGAACTGCATGAATGTATTTCGCGAGAAGAAAATCTTGGCAAAATTTTCGAACCTGATTTTGCAAAGAAGATTTATTATAAGGAGTATTCTATTCCGACAAATGTTGAATTGATTCTTCGTGAGATTTTTGAACACGATTTGCCGATGCACTTGGCTACGATTTACGACACCGGAAAATCTTTAGAAATCATTAGTTTATTATTGGCTGCTGACACCAATGATTTTCTCAGCTGTCCATTTCTAAATGATGAAGAGATCATGCGGAAAATAAAGCAAGCAAAAGATATCCTGGTCTCTCATTTTGCAGCTCCGCCTGTACTCGCAGATCTTGCAAAAGAAGTAGGAATTAATGAATTTCAATTGAAGTCAGGATTCAAACAGATTTATGGAAAGCCGCCCTATCAATTTGTATTGGAATATAAAATGAGTCATGCAAAACAATTGCTTGAATCAGGTAAGTATCTCGTGCATGAAGTCGCAGACCAGGTAGGTTATACAAATATTAGTCATTTCATAGAAGCCTTCAAGAAAAAGTACGGAGTGACTCCAAAGAAATTAAGTTCATAAACATATTTCGGATGAATTGGATTGATACACATACACATATTTACCTGGACGAGTTCCGTGAGGATAGACAAGATATGGTGCGGCGTGCCAAAGATAGAGGGATTGAATCAGTACTGTTGCCAAATATAGACCTAACGTCTTTGCCCCTAATGATGGAAACAGTTGAACAGTTTCCTGATTTTGCATTTCCCATGATTGGATTACATCCTTGCAGTGTAAAGGAAGATTTTAAATCACAATTGAATTTTCTCGAAACAAAACTTAATGACCATGATTGGATTGCGGTCGGAGAAATAGGGTTGGATCTTTATTGGGATAAAAGTTATTATGAAGAACAGCAACAAGCATTTCGGGTCCAATTGGAATGGGCCAGATCTCTTCAAATTCCTGTTTCCATCCATACTAGAGATGCAATGGATGAAACCATTGCAATTGTTAAATCCATGCAAGATGGTAATCTGAGTGGTGTTTTTCATTGCTTTGGTTCTTCTGTGGATCAGGCGAAAGAAATAATTAACCTTGGCTTTTATCTGGGAATTGGTGGTGTGGTGACTTATAAAAAAGCAAATCTCATACAGGTTTTACAACAAGTAGGATTGGATTTTGTAGTACTTGAGACAGATGCTCCTTATCTTAGTCCTGTGCCTTTTCGAGGAAAGAGAAATGAATGTGCATTTATAGCAGAAATTGGAATTTTTATTGCTGAGGGATTAGGTCTTTCCAATCAAGAAGTTGCATTAAAGACAACGACAAATGCAAAGAAAGTTTTCAGAAAATTAGTTTAATCCAATTATATAATTAGGATTTAAAATAGAATTTGACTCCAAAATTTGGGTTTAAAATTGAACGGAGGAAAGAATAAATCCATTAACGATTATAAGAGTTTAATAATAAACTGAAATTGCAATTATTACAACTATAAACTAAAGTATTAATGTATTTAGAGGCTGGATTTTAAATATTGCAACACTTTTCGGACTGATCCCATTTGTTCCAATAAATTTGCAGCATTATCTTTGGAAATGGGATATTGATTGCAGATCATATTAATACCTCTTACTCTTAGTTTCTGATTATTCAATTTCATATCGACCATTTTATTATCTTGTATCCTACCGAGACCGATCATCACTGATGTAGAGATCATATTGAGGATCAATTTCTGCGAAGTTCCAGACTTCATCCGAGTGCTGCCGGTGATAAATTCCGGCCCAACAACACAGACTATTGGGAAGTCTACTGTTTTTGTGATGGGGCTGTTCGGATTATTCGTTATGCAAGCAGTTGCGATTTGATTTTTCTTACATTGCTCCAATGCAGACACCACATAAGGTGTGCTGCCGCTAGCAGCGATGCCTATTACAAAATCCCTTTGATCTATTTCCCAGTCCTGTAAATCTTTCCAGCCTTGACTTTGATCGTCTTCAGCATTTTCTACAGCTTTTCGAATGGCTTGGTCGCCTCCTGCAATCAACGCAATAACAAGTTCATGTGGTACTCCGAATGTAGGAGGACATTCAGATGCATCGACTACTCCCAATCTTCCGCTTGTACCTGCACCAAGATAAAATAGTCTTCCTCCACTTTTCAATTTTGTAGTTATTTCTTTTATAACCATTTCAATTTGAGGAATACAAGCTCCTATGGAATGCACAGCAGTTAAGTCCTCATGATGTATGTGTTGTAGAATCTCAGCTACCGACATAGCTTCAATGTTCCTGTAATGAGAATCTTTTTCTGTGATTTTAAGCGACATTCACTTCCTGATTTTTCGCAATAAATAATAGACCGATAAATGTAATCAATCCGTTTACAGCTACTATTAGATTTCCAAAAGTGAATCCACCGAACCAGGTCTGGGAATTTTCACTAAGGATATATGTAATGATTGGTGCAGCAATGCAAATAAAAGGTAATAACTTGGGATA
Organism: Saprospiraceae bacterium; assembly: GCA_016710235.1. Lineage (NCBI taxonomy): Bacteria > Pseudomonadati > Bacteroidota > Saprospiria > Saprospirales > Saprospiraceae > Saprospiraceae bacterium. The sequence goes on along the minus strand of JADJLG010000001.1, from coordinate 406,984 downwards.
AGATATTTTTTTCTTCGTTAAAATGGCAAAACAAAAAATACCCAATAATGGTCCATAGGTATATCCAGCAAACTGAAACACTTTATTGATTACCGCATCATTATTTAATATATAGAACAATACGATTACGAAAAATATAATCATCGAAAAAATTAAGTGAACTATGGTTCTTATCCTTTTCTTTTTTGCCTCATCCCAGGGAGAATTTTTATAATTTAAAAAGTCGATACAGAATGATGTAGTAAGTGAAGCCAGAGCTGAATCAGCGCTTGCATAATTTGAGGCAGTGAGCCCAAGTAAAAATAGTATTGAGCCAAGGCTCGAAAGATAGTTCATTGCGATAAAAGGAAATACCTGATCTGATCTGGCTGGTACGGTTATTCCTTGCTGTTGCATAAAAATATATAATCCAGCTCCGAGGGAAAGAAATGCAATATTGACAACAAAGAGCAACATGGAGAAGCTAAACATATTGGTTTGCGCTTCTTTTAAATTGCGACAGGTGAGATTTTTTTGCATCATGTCCTGATCCAGTCCGGTCATGACTAAGGCGATCAACATACCTCCAAGCACTTGTTTGAAAAAATAATTGGAGTCTGACCAACCTGTATCCCAAAAAAATATTTTTCCGTACTCTGAACTGAATACGGTGTTAAAATAATCTACAATGCTGACGTTCAGCTGCCGGGAAAGAAAATATATGGTGATGACCAGGGAGAGTAACATGCATGTAGTTTGGAATACGTCTGTGATAACTATTGTTTTTATTCCTCCTCTGAAAGTATAAACCCAAATCAAAAAAATACTGATCAATACAGTTATCCAAAAAGGCACAGAAAAATGGGAGAAAATAAATTGATGCATCACAAGTGCAACGATATACATACGAAATGCAGAACCTACAGTTCGAGATAGTATGAAAAATGCAGCTCCGGTTTTGTAAGCGCTTTTCCCAAGTCTGCTGTTGAGATATTCATAAATGGAACTCACCTGATAGCGATAGTAAATTGGCATTAATACATTTGCTATAATTGCATAACCTATCAGGTATCCCCATACCATTTGCATGTATGAAAAGCATTGATTTACTTTTCCCGCACCTACCACACCAGGAATACTGATAAATGTCACACCGGATAGTGATGCGCCGATCATTCCAAATGCTACCAAATACCAAGGAGAACTGCGTTTGGCAACAAAAAAATTTTCATTGCTATCATCTTTAGATGTAAAATATGAAACTGCAATCAGCATCGCGAAATATGCGAGCATAATTGACAAATAAAGGAAAGGTTGAGCCATGAAAAGATTACGTTATTTAATGAGATGACAAGATTACTTTTTCTTCACCCCAATAAAAAGTCAAATGGATTTTAATCTCAGGATGTATACTCTTTGCGACCGGGCATGCTCTTGCGGTGTTTTCAAGTAATTTTTTTTCTTTCGAACTATAAGCAATTTCCGGCATGATCATATCAACATAAATTTCAGAAATTCGTCTAGGGTTGTCATCCATTACTTTGAGTACATCAGATTTTGCGCCAGCTATATTAATTTGATGACGATCCGCGACGATTCCCATCACGGTAAGCATACAACATGCCAGTGAAGTGGCTGTGAGATCCGTTGGAGAAAAAGCCTCGCCTTTTCCGTTATTGTCCGGTGGCGCATCTGTGACTATGATGGATTTACTTTTGGTATGGGTGGCTTCTGTACCCAGATGTCCATTATAGATCACTGTGGATGTTGTATTTTTCAAGACAATGCGATTTAAATTGATAATTAATTTAAAATAAGGAGTACATTTTATTTGACAGGCCAATATATATTGGTTATCAACTTTGTAACATCTTTTTCTTTCATAGGATCGCTAACATATTCTTCATAAGGATCGCCTGCAAAAGTGAGATGGTTTTCGCGACAATATTTTTCAATTTCATCATATGCAATTTGCGTGCCTTCATAAGGTCCAACATAATTTGCCTTCACTGTTTTTTGAGCTAACCAACTACCGCAGGAAATTCCATCTTTTGACTTTTCAGTACATGCTTTTTCAATGGGAAATAAAGCGATCACATGAATCATGGTATCACCAGGTTTGAAACCCGGATAAGTTGCTAATGGTGGGCTGGAAGGGCTAAGTTTATTTTCCTGGAGAAATTTTCCAAGTTTCGTGTACAATGCTTCCATAACATGATTGAGTTCATTTATTGAACAGCTTGTTTCAGTTTGTATAAAATGAGTTTCAGGAATTTTCGTTTCTATGATGGAGTTGACAGTTCCGGAATGTCCATGGTCTTTAGATTGAGCTGCCAATAGTTTAATATTCGCCAATCCTTGGTCGTAATCTTTTCCTACCAACTTGTCCATGAAAAGACTGAAAATATTATGTACAGGTTTCATATAAAATGGGACTCCTGTTGCATCACCATCAAATTGCCAAGTAAGAAAAGTAGAATCGTTATCCGGTTTCATTAAGAATGTACCATAGGCTTCTCCCATGCCATCAAATTCCAATTTTGTTTTTACCATTTCAGGATTGGATTCTAGGATAGTTGTTTTACCGTTTCCTAATACTTTACTCTCCCAGGTATAAAACGCAGATTGTCCAACTGGGTTGTCGCTATAGTTGATCTTCATATTCGAATCCATTCGGTGCCAGGGTGACCATTTCTCCCAATTCCTTAAATCATTGATGTAATGGTGAACTTGTCCTACTCCGGCTGGTATGTTTGCAGATCTTTCTAAATGGGCCTTTCCTGGTAAGAAAAATCCGATAATATAAATAATTAATATCAGAAGTGCAATTCCCTTTAAAATTGAAAATAACTTACTCATTTTTTGAATTTGCTTAAAGGTAGTTATTTTTTTACAATTGATTGTTTGAGTCAATTGTTTTATGACTAGGGTAGAAATACAGGAATTGTTTGAATTGGTTAAGTAGTTCTTATTGATACTACTTCTTTAAACTGAACCGAATAAGGATATAGCTAAATTCAAATTGGAAGGCGATCGTTCATGATGTTAAATTTAAAAGCCCATCCAGGTGGACAGGCTTTTAATTATTTTCTGATTATTCTTTCGAATTTAAATTTAATTCAGTTTACTCTGAATGTTTCATCTCATCATCAGCTTTTTTTCTTTTCTGGCCGTCATGTTTTTCTTCATGAATGTTTTTACCGGCTTTGCGTTGTTTATGCTTGATTTTCGCTTTTTCTTTCGGAGTGACATCGCCATCTTTTTTAGCTTTCATTTTCTCTTTGTGAATGTCCCTTTGATCTTTTCGTAATTCTTTGCTTTCAGCTTTTGTGATTTCTCCGGATCTTTCTCCCTGACGGATACGCGCTTTTTCTTCGCGTTGTTTTTGATTGATTTCAGGAGTTGCAGTGTTTTGGGCCTGGATAGCTGTGTATCCCAGGATTAATGCAAAAAATAGAACTAACTTTTTCATAAATAAGATTTTAAACTTTAGACGAGAAAAACGCACCAAGGTTAATGCATGGTATATAATCATCAGTTACAAATCCTATCTATTTTTATAATGAGCAGATATTCAATATTTTATAAGTAATTAAAAAAGTGTTAAAACAAAATAATTACATCTGATACATCCTTGACAACAAAATATCAACTGATGTTTTGATAACAAAAATAGTTGCATTAAATAAAACCAACCAAAAGTGTGGAATCAGTTCTGGGTTTTTACGTCTTCTTTTTGTCTGGTTTCCTTAGCTAAAATGAGTTTAGCAAGATCATCATGACCGTTTTCTACCGCATAATCAAACGGTGTCTTAGAAGTGGCAGATTTTGTAAGCAGGCTGGCTCCTGCCGCGAGAAGTAAATTCATGCACTCTATGCATCCGGACTCAGCTGCTGCCATCGCAGGTGTAAATCTCTCGGCTCGCTGATTCACTCTGGCCCCTTTTTCAATCAGTTTTTTAACAAAATCTACATTTCCTTTCTTACATGCATAGATGAGAGGGGTAGTAGTATGATTGTCTATGACGATTGGTTTGTTTACCGACTGCGAAGCTACTAGCTTACTGAAAGCGCTTGCATAGTTGCCGTCAATAGTTTCTTTCCACTCATTTTGGCTAAACCCGACCTGAGCTGATAGTAAGCAAATGAAAATTCCCAAAAATATTTGTTTCATATCCGTTAGGTTTTTTAACATGATGCCACAATTGTGCCATTCGCTGCCTAAAAGTAGTATAAAAACGTGAATTCAGCTGATACGACCCCAAAATTTTGCACTCCCAGTCAGCAACAAATGCCCTTTCAGTTGGCGATTGTGTGGGTTTTCAAGTGATGGATCTTTTTTGAGTATTTGCTCCGCCCAGGACCTGGCTGCTTGAAGAATACGATTGTCTTCATAAATATTTGCCACTTTCAATTCAAGGAGTCCTGATTGTCTGGTGCCATCAATATCTCCCGGACCCCTGATTTCCAAATCGGCTTGTGCTATTTTGAAACCGTCATTTGTATCGCACATGATTTTGATCCTTGCAGCGGAAACCTTGCCGATGCGGTCTGCTGTCATCAACATACAATAAGATTGGTCGCTGCCTCTACCCACACGACCTCGGAGTTGATGCAGTTGTGATAGGCCAAAACGTTCAGCATTTTCTATGACCATTACACTGGCATTGGGGACGTTTACTCCAACCTCTATGACAGTCGTTGCCACCATAATATGAGACAGCCCCCGTACAAAATAATCCATTTGGTCGGCTTTGTCTTGAGCCTTCATTCTTCCATGGACCACGCTTATCCTGAATGTGGGTTCAGGAAAGTATTCCAGCAGTTTTTGATAGCCAAGGTTGAGATTTTCTATGTCAAGTTTTTCACTTTCTTCTATCAATGGATAAACTATGTAGATTTGCCTTCCAAGAGCTATCTCTTTTCGCATAAATTCATACAATTGCATTCGGTGGAAATCCCGAACATGAATTGTTTTAATTTCCTTTCTTCCCGGAGGCAATTCGTCGATAATTGAAATGTCCAGATCTCCATACAAGCTCATAGCCAGTGTTCTTGGGATCGGTGTTGCAGTCATGACCAGAATATGAGGCGCAGTGCTTTCGTTTTTTTCCCATAGTTTTGCCCTTTGACCTACACCAAACCTATGTTGTTCGTCGATGACCACGATCCCAAGCTTTTTGAATCGAACTTTATCTTCTAATAGCGCATGTGTACCTACCAAAATTTTAAGCATTCCGGACTCGAGATCATGATAGATGAGCTTTCGGTCTCGGGTTTTGGTTTGTGAGGTGAGTAATTCACAATTCAATTTAGTGGGAGCGAGAAGCTCTGAGATTCCTTTGTAATGTTGCATAGCCAGCACTTCGGTAGGAGCCATTATGCAGGCCTGAAGATCATGGTCTATCGTCATGAGCATAGTCAATAGAGCAACTATCGTCTTACCGCTCCCGACATCTCCTTGAAGCAATCTGTTCATCTGATGCCCTGACTTCAGATCGGTTTTAATCTCCTGAAGTACCCTTTCCTGGGCTTTAGTGAGTTTGAATGGCAGAAAATTTGAAATAAATTCTGTATAAGAAAGTCCTGGTTTTGGTATGAGAATACCATTTTGTTGAGTTTGTCTGAGGTATTTATTTTTGAGTAATCTGAGTTGAACATAAAACAACTCTTCAAACTTCATCCGATCACGAGCTTGATTGATTTCCAGTTCGGTTCTTGGTTGATGTATTTGTAAAATTGCCTGGTATTTGGAGATCACCTTGATTTTTGAGATCATATACTGCGGCAAAGTTTCAGGAATATCTCTTTCACTCACTTGCGACAAACACTGGCTTATCAGCTTGTGTAAGCCTTTGGAGTGAAGATAATTTCCGGCAAGAACTTCTCCACTAGAGTAAATACCTTCCCATCTTGCTTTTGAGCTTTGCTGTTGGGGGTTATATGGTTCGACCTCAGGGTGTATGATAGATGGGTTATTACCCTGATGATTTACCTTGCCATAAATCACAAAGTACTGATGCGCTTGGAGTAATTCCTGCTGCCAGTCGCTAAATTTGAACCAAATTAGCTCCATCTGACCTGTGGCGTCTGTTGCTTTTGCAGTCAACCATCTGGTTTTACCGTTTGTCCGAATTTTGAGATTGGAGACGCTTACAAGTAATTGAGCATATTCATCTTCAACCAATGATTTGATATTATGGAAAACAGACTTATCTACATAGCGGAATGGAAAATGACTGAGTAAATCGCCAAAAGTGAAAATATTGAGGTGCTTGTTGAGCAATTTAGCTCTAGCCGGTCCTACGCCCTTGAGAAATTCTATGGATGTATCCAGTTTGCTTGTCACTTGATCAAAAACACATTTGCGCAGTGAAAGTAATACAATGTTTTAAATTGCTAAAATGAGCTAATTTTGTCTGTTAAACAAGAGTATCAACAAATGGATTCGATTCGCCAACAGAAAGTAGCAGAAATGCTGAAAAGAAATTTTAGTATGGTGCTTGCAGAAGAAGGCAAGTATATCTATGGATATTCTGTCATGGTTTCTGTGACACATGTACTGATTACACCTGATTTGCAACTCGCCAAGATTTATCTTAGTGTATTCAATACAGAAAATAAGCAAGAGCCTTTGCTGGAAATGGAGGAAAACATGCCGAGATTAAAACAATCTCTTTATGCGCGGATCAAAAAGCAAATGCGTGTCATGCCTGAAATCAAGTTTTTTTTGGACGATACGATTGATGAAATGTATAAGGTTGATGCATTACTAAAAAAAATGCATGACGAAAATCAGTTTGGAGAAGAATCATAATATTTTTCTCATTTACCAAATTTCTTAAAAAAATTGCTCATGAGAATAATTATTACCGGTGCTACAGGAATGGTAGGTGAAGGGGTTTTGTACACTTCTATTTATGACTCCAGAGTTTCTGAGATTGTTTTGATCAGTCGAAAGAAAAGTGGATATGATCATCCAAAAGTGCGAGAAATAATTGTTGATGATTTTTTTAATCTGGGAACTCAAATCACCGAACTTCATAATTATGACGCTTGTTATTTTTGTTTGGGTGTGTCGTCAGTAGGTATGGAAAAGTCTCAATACGAAAAGTTGACTTATGATCTTACACTCAACTTTGCAAAGTGCTTAGAACCGAATAATCCAAATTTAGTATTTATTTATGTTTCCGGTCAAGGTACTGATAGTACAGAAAAATCCGGAACACACTGGGCAAGAGTGAAAGGAAAGACGGAGAATGAATTGATGAAGTTGAATTTTCGAAATGTGTATGGTTTTAGACCTGGATTTATCAGACCAATTTATGGATTAAAATATACTCACAATTATTATAAATATATCGGCTGGTTGTATCCATTGGGTCGAATGATATATCCTGAGGGTTTTTCAAGTTTGAAGGAGATCGCCATAGCTATGCTTGAACTGAGCACACATCCGATCTCCCAAAAAATTATAGGAGGAAAAATGATTGCGCAATTGGCGAATAGTAAAAATAACTGAGAGCTACTTAGATTTTTGGGTTCAACTCAATTTACTTTAATAATGGATTCTAATAATTCGCTGAGCTGGTTCTCGTGAAGCTTTTTATATCCTACGGCTGTAGCAGCACCTGGAGGTCTGGCGATGACGCGAAGGTCTCCAAAATTCCATTGTGCTTTAATGAACGAAGCGGCACCCATATTGATAGGTTCTTCCTGGACCCAGGTCGATTTTGCTTTGGGATATTTCTTTACAACATCTGATACATTTTTTTCGGGAAATGGATAAAGTTGTTCAATTCGGATGAGTAGTATATCCTGACGATTTTTCTTTTTCAAAAAATCTAAAATGTCATAGTAGACTTGGCCTGAACAAAAGACGAGAGTACGAATCGAGGATGATTCCAGCACGGCATCAACGATGATATCCTGAAAGCTCGTGCTCCCACAAAACTCTTCTATTTTCGATCTGCAGGAAGGATGCCTCAATAGACTCTTGGGAGACATTAAGATCAAAGGTTTTCTGAAATTCCAACTCAATTGTCTTCTCAGCAAGTGAAAATAATTTGCTGGTGTAGTCACGTTTGCTACAGTAATGTTGAATTCAGCACAGGCTTGAAGGTAGCGTTCGAGTCGTCCTGACGAATGTTCAGGTCCTTGTCCATCATAACCATGAGGCAGGAGAATGACGATGCCTGACATTCGGTTCCATTTACTTTCTGCGGATGCAATAAATTGGTCGAATACAACTTGAGCTCCATTGGCAAAATCTCCAAACTGAGCTTCCCACAATACTAAATGTAGAGGGCTAGCCAATGAATAGCCATAATCAAATCCCAATACTGCATACTCTGACAAGAAGGAATTGTAGATAAAAAAAGTACCCTGACCTTCTTTGAGTTGGGAGAGTCTATTGTATTCAGTTTGGTTTTTTTCGTCAATGAGTACTGCATGACGATGTGAAAAAGTACCTCTTTTTACGTCCTGACCGCTCATGCGGATATTTTTGCCCTCCCACAATAAACTGCCGAAAGTGAGTGTTTCTGCAAGGGACCAATCAATAGTATTTTGGGCGATCATATCAGCCCAGGAATGAAGGAGTCTTTCGACTTTTGAGAGAGGTTTAAAGCCATCAGGGAGTTGTAAAGATTTATTCAATATTTCTGTAGCTAGCTGAAAATCTACAGCCGTATTATACCTAATGGTAGGATCGTACGTTTTGACTCCTTTTTGCAAAGTTTTCCATTCAAGCTCTGCCTGTTGAGGTAAATAGGGTAGAGCTTTTTGTCTGACCATATCCAATCGGTCTTGGAGCAAGGACCAGAAATTTTTTTCCATTTCTGAAGCTAGTTCTGCTTCTACGTCACCTCTTTGGGCGAGTGTATTAATGTACAGGGTTCTGACATCTGGATGTTTGGCGATAAGTTCATACATTGCCGGCTGGGTGAACTTTGGATCATCGCCCTCATTGTGTCCATGTTTCCTATAGCAAACCATATCTACATACACATCTGTATTGAAATGTTGTCTGTATTCAAAGGCGAGACGCGACACAAATATAACCGCCTCCGGATCATCTCCATTGACATGGAAGACCGGGGCCTGTATGACCTGAGCAGCAGCAGTACAGTAGGTAGATGATCTTGCGTCATCAAAGTCAGTAGTAAACCCGATTTGGTTGTTGATGACAAAGTGAATAGTACCGCCGGTATAGTAACCTCTCAACTGAGACATCTGGGACAATTCATAAGCAAGCCCTTGTCCTGCAACGGCTGCATCCCCGTGGATTAAAATCGGGAGAATCCTGTCATAATTGGATTGGTACATGAGATCGGCTTTTGCTCTGGCCATGCCTTCTACAACAGGATTGACAGCTTCCAGATGGGAAGGATTAGGGGCTAATTTCAGCTGCAATTTTCTGCCGTTCGAAGCAATCACTTGAGAGGAATATCCCATGTGGTACTTCACGTCACCAGAACCAAAACTCAATTCAGGGATAGCAGTACCTTCGAACTCAGAAAATATCTGTTCGTAAGTTTTCCCAATGATGTTAGCCAGAACATTTAAACGGCCGCGATGCGCCATGCCTATGATGACTTCTTCAACGTGATCCGCAGCGGCAGCTTCAATCATGGCGTCGAGGGCGGGAATGCTGGTCTCTCCACCTTCCAATGAAAATCTTTTTTGACCTACATATTTTGTGTGAAGAAATTTTTCAAATACGAGGGCATCATTGAGTTTTTCAAGGATGCGTTTTTTTTCGATTAAGCTGAATCCATAGTGGCTTAAATCGGTATGCCGCTCTATCTTGTCTCTGAGCCACATTCGTTTTTCATGATCTTCTATATGTGAATATTCAAATCCAACATGATTGCAATAAATGCTTTGAAGTTTGTCAACTATAGCAGCCAGCCTGGCAGGACCAATACCAATGGCTGTCCCAGCCTGGAAAGTTGTCTCCATGTCTGAAGGAGATAATCCAAAGTCCTCCAGAAAGAGGTGAGGACTTCTATCTTTTCTTTGGCGGATCGGGTTGGTATCAGCCAGTAAATGCGCTCTGTGTCTGTATCCATCGACCATAGACATGACAGCGATTTCTTTTTGGACATCGACACTATATCCTGATCCTGAAGAAGGGATTGAGATCCTTGTGGTTTGTTGATCAATTGCTTTAAAATAACCAACCCAGGAAGGATCCAAACTACCTGGATGCTCCAGATATTGTTGATATAATGATTCAATATATGTTGCATCCGCGAGCGGAATTTCCAATTCTTTATACATAGCAGAATAATGTCAGAATGCAACAACTTAATCACAGATATAGTTGCTTTAATAGAATGAACTGGAATATTTGGTAATTAAATAGAGTTTATTTTTTATCTATTAAACTTATTCCTCTGCATTCCTGATTTTGATTCCAGAGTGAGATACGATACATTCCTGAAGGAATTTGTTTATCCAATGAAACTTTGATTTGCCGATCTAGATTTTCAAAATTTAATTTTCCAATTTCTTGGCCATTGAAGTTGTGAGCTTTGACGTATGTTATTTCATTTGGATTGTTGATGCGAAGAAAAAATGCGTCTTCTACAGGGTTTGGATATGCTTGTACATATTCGATTTGGTTTGGTGATTCTACTGATACGTTAAGTTTGTAACCATAGGCAACCGTATATTCACCTGGTAGTATATTACTCAAGAGGAAGAATCCTTTTTTGTCTGAAAGATTTAAAGCTTTTTTCGTATAAAAAGAATATTCTTTCCATGGTTCAGAAAAGTCTTTTCTATAAGCCAGAATAACGCTGTCTTCAGTGTGTTCCAATACGGTCTCGTCAAAGCCTATACTGTCTTTTCCGTTGTATTCAATGTTTCCTGAAATATTTGCGAATGATGATCCTGTCATTGCAACCTGCCAAAAATGTCGATCTGAAATGCCGAGAATATTTTTTTCGCGAGAACCCTCATTTGGAGCTACTAAATGATGCGATATATTTATATAAAATGAATCTTTGATAGAACTTACATTTAAAGAAGTGATATCTCCATAGGACAAATCAGGTGCTCCGTTTTTGGTGATCGTTGTATTGCTTTGTATAGTAGCCCAATTGTAAGTTTGTTTTTCATTTATTATTGCTGTTGAAGGAACAAAGTCATTAAATTCTAATTGATAACTTTGATTTGGACCATTCAATAAAAGAACAGTGTCTTTATATCCAAATAGTGGATTATAAAATCTCACCGGCACTTCAACGTTTGAATATAGATGAGTCGCGTGATAAGATTTTTGATATAAAGAAAAATTTATTTTGCTGTGACCTGATCCGATGCTGTTGACCTGGAGTGAATCCATGAAGACGGTACAATATCCCTTATTGAAAATGTAATCATCAAAGTATGAACTCATATTTTTTCCGCTGTATTTATTCATAAAGTCTAAGTACTCGTATGCATCCATGGATTTGCCTGATAAGCTATCGAAAATAATATGATTTATTCTCCTGTATAAACTATCACCCAATACTGCACGCATATTGTGGATCATCGCTGCTCCTTTTTTGTAAGTATGCGTACCATAGGTATGCTCGTAGGGCATTGGCGATAATGCAAGATAATCACCATCTGAATTGTGCGCTTGCTTGAGGATTTCGGCCATGTTGCCTTTGACTGTTTTTAAGAAAGCTTGTTTGCCATAGAGGTATTCAATAAACAGGTGAGCACTGTATTCTGCATTTCCTTCTTTAATCCACATATCCTTGGCATCGCTCAGTGTAGTGAGATCGCCCCACCAATGGTGTCCAAATTCATGTCCATACAATTTTTCGTTGGAAATTTGTGTTCCAGACAGAATTACGGATATTGGATATGCCACATTTGTAGGATGTTCCATTGCACCGACTGTAGTGGCAACATAACCTACCCGTTCGAATCTGTATTTTCCAAACCAATATTCAAAAGCATCTATAGCTTTAGGCAGGTTGATAAAATTGCTTTTCATTTTTGAAATATCTGTAGGTTTAGCAATGAGTTCTATTGGAATGTCATTGTCTATACCAACGTGCATCGAATTATCTACTGTATAATTCGAAACCGCAATGCTTGACAAATACGTAGGTATTTGGTCATGCATAAAATAATGTCTCGTAATGACTCCTGCTTTTGTCGTATCCTCAGAAATAAAAGTACCCACACAGTAAGCTTTTTTGTCAGAAGTAGAAGTGATGATGTACTCGAAAGTGGATCTTTCAACAAAATTATCAAAACATGGGAACCACACTTTACCAAAATTTGGAGGAGTTGTAGACAATCCAATACCTAAATTATAAATGTAATTTTCTTCAAAATAGAATCCGCCCCATACCGGATCTCTATGTGGCTTGCCCTGGTAATAAACGCGCACTTCACCAATTGTACCTTGTGGAAGCTTTGACCCAAAATATACTTGAAGAAGGTTGTTTTGATGTGTGTATGTGAGCGTTTTTCCTTGAAAGATGACGGAATCTACTTGTAAGGTTTGCAAATCAAAGATGATCCACTCCAGATCTCCTAAAAGGCTTACAAATCTAATTTCGGTATTTCCCTGGATTGTCTTACCGGCATAGTCAGTGACGTCCAGACTGATTTTGTAATGCAAGATATTAAATGAATCCGACCTCCTATTGGAGTTTTCCATCAGGATAAGCTCCTCTATGGTAGGAGCTCTGTGAAATGCTGAAGCATGTGCATGATGACAACCGATAGGCTCGAGAGGTTGAGCTGGTAAAAGAACACCGTTCAAAAACATGAGAATCAGGAATTGTAAAGCTTTCATCATCATTTCAGTATGGATTCAAGTTAGAAAATTAATCAACTAAGTATCATCATTTGAAATATACACTGTCGATTGGATAAAGGTAATGCTTTTCGTTGGAAACAGCAGATGCTTTGCAGCCAAAAAAAGTGCATTCTCCTAAAACGGCATTGAGCCTAATAAAGGTCCTGTCTGATCTTCAAGAAATTCGTAATGATGGATTAGGATGAATTGCAGATTCAGCTTTCTCAGAGAAGAATAAATCTAATATCAGTCAACTAACGAATGTGAGATTCAATAAACCAATAGCTAGAATTAAGTGAAATGAAGTAATGAATAATTCAAATCAATTTTTTACAGGCTCACTTCCAGACTTACCGGAGTGAGTGTTGTTTGGTCATGTAGCCCGGCAAATGAGAAATTTTTCTGACTAAAAAACTCAAGGACGCGAGGTAAAACGTATTGAAGTTTTTCTTTAGACTTTAAACTGTCATGAAAAACGATGATACTTCCTTTCGTTGCATTTTGGATGACATTTTGATAGCAATCTTCTTTGCTGAGATAAGGGTCAAAATCACCACTCAGTACATCCCACATTACAACTTGATAATGGGATTTAATGAATTTCATTTGAGAAGGTTTAATTCTTCCATAAGGAGGTCGAAAAAGCTTGCTCCCTGTAATGAGCGCTCCTTTGCGCACATTTTTAAGATAGCTTGCATTGTCAGTAGCCCAGCCCGAAAGATGGTTGTACGTATGATTGCCAATCGTGTGGCCTGCAGCTTGTAGCTTATGAAATATATCCGGATATTTACTTACGTTTTCACCAACGCAAAAAAAACTGGCTTTTGCATCAAATTTGTCCAAAACATCAATCACCCAAGGCGTCACATCAGGTATTGGGCCATCATCAAAGGTAAGATACATGGTGTTGCTCTGAGGATCCAGATTCCACACAAAGTCAGAGAATAGTTGTCTGAGAATGCCGGGAGTTCGTGACAAGTACATGAGTACGGGAGATATTGTTTATTTTTACGCTGCTTTATGACAAAGATAGAAAGCTCTTACATTGCTGTACAGTGCTTTTGTGCAGATTAACAATTGGTTTTCACAAGATGTCAGAATCATTAACTCAATTACATGGCCAATAACAAAGTACGGCTGCGCTTTGCCCCGAGTCCTACAGGAGCCTTGCATATCGGCGGGATAAGGACAGCTCTGTACAATTATTTATTTGCGAGACAAAATCGCGGTAGCTTTATTCTGAGGATAGAGGATACAGATCAAACCCGTTATGTGGAAGGGGCTGAGCAGTACATTATCGAATCATTGAAATGGGTTGGCCTTATTCCTGATGAAGGTCCCGGTTTTGGCGGAGAGTTTGGTCCATATCGTCAATCCGAAAGGAAGGACATTTATCTTGAACATGCCAAAAGATTGGTCGATTCCGGCAAAGCCTACTATGCATTTGATTCTCAGGAAGAAATCGAAGCTATGAAAACCAAATATGCTCAAAGCGAAAATGATGTAGTCAAGTATGATTATTTGACCAGGGCGCATATGCGGAACAGTATAAATTTATCTTCTGAAGAAGTTGAGACCCTTTTGAAATCAGGACATGAGTACACCATTCGCCTTAAAGTGCCGGCAGATGAAATCGTAGAGATCAATGATACCATTAGAGGTCTGGTGCGGTTTTCGACTTCTGAGTTGGATGACAAAGTATTGATCAAATCTGATGGTTTGCCAACCTATCATCTGGCGAATGTAGTAGATGATCGCTTGATGGAGATCACCCACGTGATCAGAGGTGAAGAATGGCTATCCAGTACAGCTCACCATGTTTTACTCTACCATGCGTTTGGATGGGAAGCTGAAATGCCAATTTTTGCACATCTACCCTTGATTTTGAAACCCACAGGTAACGGAAAATTGTCCAAGAGGGATGGTGCCACATTTGGATTTCCAGTGTTCCCTATATCTTGGGCCAGAGAGGGGGAAGATTTTATCTATGGGTTTAGAGAGGCGGGATTTTTGCCTGACGCATTACTCAATTTTTTAGTCTTGCTGGGATGGAATCCTGGTACCGAACAGGAAATTTTTTCAAGAGATCAGATGATCAGTTCATTTTCGATTGATCATATAGTCAAGTCAGGAGCAAGATTCGATTTTGAAAAAGCAAGATGGTTCAACCATCAGTATATTCAAAGTTTGTCTCCGGACCAGCTCAAACTGCAAGTCCAGACTGATGCTAAAAATTCGGGCATCCTAGCTTCATCTGAAGAACTCGAATCCATCTGTAGTATGTATCAGTCACGTTCGTATACTTTGTCTGAACTATGGAATGGTGGGAAATGGATCTGTATGCCACCGCATCAATTTGATGAAGATTTTATGACTAAAAAATGGAAGACTGGCTGGTTAGAAGCGTATCAAAGTCTCGCTGAAAGACTGAGCAATGCAAATTTTGAAGAGAAGGATTCTCTGGCACAGACACTTCATGATTTTCAGCAAACTTATGGATTTAAAATGGGTGAGATGTTGCCAACTCTAAGAGTCATATTATCGGGCAAGCCAATGGGACCTGATATTTATGAGATGCTCGTGGCTACAGGCAAAGAAGAAAGCATCAAAAGACTGGATTATTTTGTAACTCATAACAATAATTAAAATCTCATTTCGCATGAAAATAAAATTTTGTGGAGCTGCTCAGACCGTTACGGGTTCTTGTCATCTGGTGACCCTTACAGATGGACTTACCATATTATTGGATTGTGGTATGTTTCAGGGTGGTGCCGGTGATCTTGAAGAGCTCAATGGCAGCTGGGGATTTAATCCCTCAGATGTCGACGTCATGGTGTTGAGTCATGCTCACATTGATCATTGCGGAAGGATTCCCAAATTAGTTAAAGATGGCTTCCAGGGCAAAATATTCTGTACGCATGCTACCAGAGATCTTGCAGGCATAATGATGATGGATACAGCACATATTTTGGAGAAAGACGCTGAGTACTTTAATGAAAAAGTGCGAAAGAAAATTGCAAATCGAAATAAACAGGATAATCACGATAGTCCGCAACTGAAAACAAGAAAAGCTTTGTACAATGCAAAGGATGTTGCAGTAAGTTTGGAGCAATTTGTTTCTTGTTCATACGACAAATGGATGACAATAGCAGAAGGTGTGCGCATCCAATTCAGAGATGCGGGACATATTCTGGGATCGGCAAACGTGTTTTTAGATGTGAAACGCAAAGGTGATGAATATAGACTTGGATTCTCAGGGGATATTGGACGACCCAATCGGCCAATTCTCAGGGATCCTAAGCAAATGTTGCCAACAGATATTTTAATATCCGAATCTACTTATGGAGACAGGTTGCATTTAGAGAAACCTGCTGAAGTGGATCGGTTTTTGGAAATCGTCAAAAGTACCTGCACAAACCAAAGAGGAAAGCTTATCATTCCGGCATTCAGTGTAGGTAGAACGCAAGAGTTAGTTTTCTTACTTGACCAGCTGGTAAATCAAAAAAAATTACCAAACATTCCTGTCTTTGTGGACAGTCCACTTTCTGTAAATGCGACTGAAATTTTCAAACTCCACCCTGAGTGTTTTGATTATGAATTGCATCAATATATGTTGAAAGATCCAGATCCATTTGGATTCAAACGTCTCAACTATATAACAGATGTCAATCAATCTAAAAAGTTGAATACCAGTAAAGAACCTTGTATTATTATTTCATCAGCTGGAATGATCAATGCCGGACGAATCAAGCACCATGTTTATAATGCGATAGAAAATCCCAGAAACACCATTCTTATAGTAGGGTATAATTCGCCTGAAACTCCTGGCGGTATTTTGCGTTCCGGTGCTACTACGTTAAAATTGTTTGGAGATGTTTTGATGGTAAATGCAAAGATCGAAATCATGGACTCTTTCTCCGCACATGGCGACCAAAAAGAAATGATGGATTTTTTGTCAAACCAAACTGAAAGTGTTTCAGAATTATTTTTAGTGCATGGGGAGTTGCCAACTCAGGAAGTTTTTAGAACAGAACTTTTGAAATCCGGATTTAAGAAAGTGAGCATCCCATCCATGAAGCAAAGTGTTGAAATTCATTAATGCATAACAGAAAATTGCATTTCTACAAAATAAAATAAATTCAAAATGAATACTGTAAAAAGAAATCCAATCCTTTCAGTATTTATCACGGTGTTTATAGATATGCTCGGAGTGGGTATCATTATTCCGATTTTTGCTCCATTGATCGTCCGTAATGAATATGGACTGATCTCACCGGAAATATCTGAAGCGACACGTAATTTGATTTATGGTATACTTGCTTCTACATTTGCAATTTTTCAGTTTTTTGGTGCGCCTATATTAGGATCATTAGCCGATAAATATGGACGCAAAAGAATATTGAGGATTTCATTGATAGGGACATTTATAGGGTATGTACTATTTGCACTTGCCATTCATTACAGATTGTTGTGGTTGGTTTTTATAGCACGTGCACTACCTGGTTTTATGGGTGGCAATATTTCAATTGTGTTGGCATCGTTGGCCGATATCAGTGATCCTAAAGACAGGGCCAAAAATTTTGGCTTGGTGGGTATGGCATTTGGTTTGGGATTTATTTTGGGTCCATTTATTGGCGGTTTGCTGGGTAAGTATGATCTGGCATTACCGCTATGGTGTACAGCAGCTTTGACACTTGTCAATATAGTTTTAGTGAATATTCAATTTCCTGAAACCTTTAAACCATCGGGATTGGGTAAAGTATCACTGCTTTCCGGAATTCGAAATGTTAAGAAGGCATTTGCCATGAAAGAATTGAAGATTGTTTTTTTAACGCTATTCTTGCAGGCGTTTGGATTTAGTTTTTTTATGCAATTTTTTCAAGTTTATTTGATCAAAAAATTTGATTTCACTCAATTGGAGATCGGTCATATATTTGGCTACATCGGATTATGGATAGCGATTACTCAGGGACTGATTACCAGAATTGTCACAAAGTATTTTGCACCTCAGACAATCTTGCGATATACCATACTTGGCTTAAGTTTTTCTCTGTGGTTGATATTGTTTCCATCACAGGCTTGGATATTGTTGATCACTCAGCCTTTAGTTGCTATTTTTCAAGGATTGACCCAACCCAACCTGACCAGTATAGTTTCTGTTTTAAGTCCCGGTGAAAATCAAGGCGAAATTTTGGGGATACAACAGTCAGTACAATCACTTGCATTTTCAATTCCTCCTATTGTTGCAGGAGTCGTAGTATCAATTGATATTCGCTTGCCGATTTTTTTAGCCGGATTGAGCATTTTTTTTGCATGGATCGTGTTTATCTTTGGATTTAAGTCCCATAAGTTGATACATCATTTTGCAAAAAATTAGTTTTCTCTTTTTTATTTTTCTATTAATCCAAAACATTGGTTTGAGATTTGTTGTGAAAGACAAATTTTGCAATCATTCTGAAATAAATAACCTTAGTACAATATTAGGGTGAGAAGTTAGTTTTGAAGACTTGGTTAAAGTAGATATTTTGGGATAATATTTCGAGATATAGCAAGGAATTATGAGCGCATTTATTGTTTAATCATGGACCAGATTGTATTCTACTGAGTTGTGAAAGCAAAGCTTCTAATTTGCAGATAGCTAGGTTTGAGATGGAAATACAGTTACAATAAATCTGATGTTAGTTCCCGTTCTCGCTATCAGGAGTTTGGCAGTTTGAACCGAACGAAGATAATATAGAATAGCAATTTGGTAATTGTTTCCCATAGCCGATGGTAGAGTTGGTGAGGTAGAAATGTTAGCTATTGTGCATCTTTTAACCCCGTTTTACCTCATTTATATAGTTATATACCCATTTCATACAATATCCAGTACATATTATAAAAGTATGTAATATGTATATTGCCTTTGAGGTGCATTTGCATCCATAGGGTGCTTGTAAGCGAGATATTTGAGTCAGTTATTCTCTTCAATGTGGAAGTTTATATTTGTTTGAGGATAATTTCAATATTTCTCGACTTCATTGATTCAGACTATTTATCATTCTGCATATAAGTATAAATAGTTAAATAAAATGCTTAAAAATCATGAAAATAGCTTTATGATTTTCATGATTTTTAATCTTCAGGATATTGATCAGATATTTTTCTGTATAGTATATTATCATAGCTTATCTCAATGAACAAAAAAATATTCATATTTATTTTATTGACAGGGAGTATCAAATTATTTTCTCAAAGTATAGTCCTCAATAAATCAGCTAATGTATCTTCTATCTCATCAGAATATACGCCAAATTATTTTCAGTACATACTAGATTATAGTATCTTAGGTGGTACTGTAAATAATATGATCATCAAGGATACCTTGGCATATGGCATGTATTATTCGCCATTGACTACTCTGCCGGCTAATGTGTCTTCAATAGTAAGGACATATACTCCGGATCCTTTCCGTAAACAAATCATTACTGTGACGATGAATCCCAGCTTAAGTGCGGGGACTACAGGTCAAGTTTTTATACAAGCATATTACAGACATGGATTTACACCTGTCAATTATATGACAAATAATATTGCTTATGCAACTTCTGCAAATGCACCAATGACTACAAGTAACACTTATAGCCATACCGGTCTGGGACCTGCTATAGGAGCAACTTTGAATGTAAACAACATTGGAACAGCCATTGATGGCAATATTCGCTACACCATTTACATGAATGGAAAATTGCATACACACAACGTTCATATCTATGATACGATTCCTGTTGGGGCAATATTTGTGTCAGCAAGATCGCTGGATATTAGCCATAATATAACAAATGAAAATTTGTCCTACAGTACATATCCCGGACCTGGGGGTACTACTATCGTGGATTATGATTTGACAAATATTGATTTTTCATTGAACCCTGATTTTGATAATATTTATCCGTTAAAATTAGGCCTAAGTCCTTCTGCAACGATATTTGGTGTGGAGGTGGTAGTAAAATATCCTTCATCGAGTTTTGTGAATGGACAAACAGTTACATCGAAAATTGGAATAACAGGTAATTATGTAACTTCTGAAGTTCCATTCGCTTTGAACACATCTTACTCGCATACTGTAGTAACCCCGGATTGCCTAGGTCCTTCGATCGAAACAGTTTGGAATAGAATCGGTGGTAGTATTGATGCTACTGATTCCTTGATGATAGGTGATGAATCCATGTATACGGTACGACTTAGGAATTTAAGAAATGTATCTAATGAACAAGTAAGTTATGAACTGAATTTGAATTACCCCGAAATTACATTAAAAGGTATTGCACTCGATATTCCGCAAAATAGTGATAACGATACATTGATATTTAGCTATCAGATTAATAATAATCCTGCTTGGATTATTTTTGATACATTAACAACAAATAATGGGAATTTGGATACGGTCATATTTGCCAGCTCACTTTTATCCCCTGCGGATAAGATTACCAGAGTAAGATACTATTACTCAAAAGTGAATTCTAATGAATCTTATCAGAATAATTTGCTTTTTGAAACAAGTTCAGGTGCAATCGAGGGCACCATACTAAATTTTATGCCGGTAATCAATTACAATTGTATAGAAGCCCCATATGTTTTAAATAGGCAACTGTATGCATATCTTACTTCAAATTCATTATTTTTTGGAGTTCCTACAACTGTAACAAAGACAGGACCAGGCGGTGGCCAGATCGGAGATGAGTTTAATTATATTATCCATTCATTATTAAACTCAGGTCGGGCTAATACTACATTCCATGACATGATAGTGGCAGATCTTTTGCCAAAAAATTTGACTTTTTTGCAAATGAATTCGACCAATTTTAAATTTATGGAACCACATCAACCGATTTTCAATACCCCATTGGGTAGCATAGATTTACCCGCTTTGGCTAGTCCAATCCAACCTGCGCAAATTATTGATAATTATATGGGAACCGGGAGACAATTGTTATTGTGGGATTTTTCCGGATATGACTTTAGTTCATTTGATACTACAGGTGTCAGGATGTCCATCAAAACAAAAGTAAATCCAGGCACACCTTTTCCGGCTATCAGCAATACAGCCTTTGCTTTATCTCAATCTGATCATAACCAAGTATACCTATTACTCCAGAATCTCAATCAACGAGATACTTTAGATTTTGATATGGACGGTAATATCACGGAGCAAATAGCTTATGATAGTTATAGTTCAACGATTGTAGCCATTGCTAATCTATCTTCAGAAAAAAAATCAAGAGGTAGTATGGATACGACATATAGTACTCTTGGAAACACTGTGACAGGAGGTGTGGCAAATTATAGGTTGGTCATTTCGAATAAAGGATCAGTAGGTATGAAAAATATTACTTTGGTGGATATTTTGCCATACGTGGCCGATAAAAATTTAGTTGCCCAGACCTCAAAGGGAAGTCAGTGGTCACCTTTCCTTGCAGGACCTGTAAATGCGCCTGCAGGAGTCAATGTATTTTATAGTGTTGTTGAAGATATCAATGGATCTGATCTGGGAGTTGCAGGAGGACCAAATGCACCAAATTGGAGCATGACATTGCCGGATCCAATTACAGATGTTAAAGCAATAAAATTCGAATATGCGCATGATTATCCAAGCAATGTCCTGGCTGCGGGGGATAGTCTGGTGTTGATGTGGCCTATGAGGGTACCACTGGGTGTTGGAGTTGGCGAGATTGCATATAATAGTTTTGGTTTTAAAGCTACCAGAGAGGACAATAACACCAGTTTACTTGCTTCAGAGCCGTTGAAAGTAGGTATCCAAATTCAACCGCCCCAGCCGAATATTTTGGGTAATTATATTTGGTTAGATACTAATGGAAATGGACTTCAAGATGAACCTGCAGTTGAAGGCTTGAATGGTATTAAAGTAGAGTTGTACAATTCTTTAGATAATATTGTTGGTAATGGTGATGATCAACCGGCAGTAGATGCTTTTGGAAACGATGTTAGTTTTACAGTGAGTGGTGATGATGCGACAGGAAATCCCGGATATTATAATTTTGCAAATCTTGCAAATGGCAATTATTATTTAAAGCTCGTTCTCCCTTCAAATCTAGGCACTACTCAACTATACTCCGGTGCCGATACCAATATTGATAATGATATTAACTCAAATAAGGTGAGTGATATGGTTGTTTTATCCAACAACAATACAATCAATAATAGTGTAGATATAGGTTTAGTTGAGAAGACCGACATTGAAATCAATAAAAATGTAAATGTTGCTTCAGCACCTGTTGGGGACAACGTAACATATAATATCATCGTTACTAATAATGGACCTGCACAAATTCAGAATTTAGAAGTTCAAGAAACATTAGATCTAAAAACTTCTTTTGTAAGTTCAAATACAACGGCAGGATCCTACAGTAACAATATTTGGACAATACCTAATATAGCTGCAAATTCTTCAGAGACGTTGACAATTGTAGTAAAAGTAGACGCAGCCGGATCAATTACAAACTTGGCAACGCTCAAGCCACATCCTGCTGATACTACGTCAACCAATAATACTGACAGTGCAACTTTTACAGGTTTTTTGGTTTGTACTGCTTCATACTCTGGTTTGACAACACAATGTGACAATAATGGAACAGCATCGATCACTTCAGATGACTGGTACCGGTTAAGTCTAACGGGGATAATTACAAATGGTAGTGGTAGTTATAAAGTTAGAGTCGGTACATATACCAGTCCTACTACTCCTTCGGGAAATTCTATCACAATTGTAGGGGATGGTGGAGTAGGAAATCCATTACTCAAAGCAGATGGAGGGACTACATATACGATAGTAATAGAAGATGCAGCAAATCCAAATTGTTTTCAAAGTTTTGTAATAAATCCGGTTCCGGCGTGTAGTAATTGTCCAACACCAAATTGTAGTGGCGTAAAGGTTACTAAGAATTGATTGTTAAATAAGAAGAAATTAACTTGTAAAATTCTACCGAATTATGAATCTTGAGAAATTATGAGATTATTCGAAATAAAAGCAAAATTGTATTTGGACAAGATCCTGTTTACAAATTTGCTCAATTAAGTCGCATCATTCGTATTTTTGTATTTTCAATTCAAAATGGCTCTTGGAGAACCTTCTGGTTTTCTTTGGAGCCATTTTATTTTAAGTTTATTTACGAATAATTATTTGATATGTAGATGATCCTTAATGACTATATTGAAGTGTATAGATTGAATTTAAACTTTGAGGCGGTTCAAGATATACATTAGTCAAGAAATTCAATCAACTTACCGCACTGGTTTGGACATGTTTGAAAGGATTTGCTAGACATAATGTGAGAGCTAAGGTCAGCACTTTTTTTGTATTGTTCACCAAGATTTATTGTAGGCAATATTAAAATTTGTACTGAAGCAACTTGGCTTTCTCGACTTGGTAATTATATTCCGTTTTCAAAAAATGCTGTATAACATTTTGATATATGCTATTCTCCAAGAAATACTCAAGCATCGTGATTTCACCTAACTGAAAAGCCTTGTTCAGTAAAGATGAATTGTTAGCTGAAGAAATAGCTAAACGGTAATCATTCAGCAATTTTCCCAACTTCTCATGGCGCTGGTATTTCTCTTTAATATTTAAAATATGTTCGTTTGTATGGCTTTGCAGGTTCAACTCTGCAAAGACAACTTGCCCTTGTTGTTGCTGAATACGATGTTTTTGCTCCCAAATCGGCAACGTCATACTGGCATGGATGCCGTTAAATCTCTGCCCCAAAATACCCAGATAATTATAGCCTAACTCGAATTTTGGTAGCCTCCACGACTTTGAAAGATCAAATTGTTTTTCCGCAATTTATTTTTCACTAAGAATCTACACTGGAAAAATTGGCTTGAAAGTGAGATTAGCTTAATTCAGTTTACTTTATGACTTTCTATTCGATATAAAATAAACCACCGGGACGATGAAAATATTCAGCATAGTAGAAGTTAACAAGCCTCCTAATATTACTTTGGCCATAGGACTTTGGATTTCGTTTCCGGGTAAATCTCCGGCAATCGCTAGTGGAATAAGTGCCAAGCCTGCAGTGAGCGCAGTCATTAAAATGGGAGAAAGCCGATCAACCGAGCCTTCCATGACCGTTTCGTACAGAGGCTTGCTCTCTTCCAGCAAAGTTTTGTAACGAGATACAAGCAATATTCCATTTCGGGTTGCAATCCCAAATAAAGTAATAAAACCTATAATGGCTGGGATACTAAGAATTCCTGAAGTAGCCCAAATACTAAGTACGCCACCGATCAATGCCAATGGTAAATTCAGCAAGATGATCGTGGAAGTTTTCAGGTCTCTGAATTCCTGAAAAAGTAAAAGGAAAATGACCAACAACGAAATCAAGGACGTAAAAAGTAAGGTCTTAGAAGCTTCAGCTTCAGCTTCAAACTGGCCGCCATATTCGATTCGATAGCCTTCCGGCAAATCGATTTTTGAAGCAATCTTTTTTTGGATTTCTTCCACAGCAGATTTTTGGTCTCGACCTGCAACGTTTACCGATACGACGGTTTTGCGTTGCACATTTTCCCTATTGATCGTATTAGGTCCTGTGGTACTCACCACATCGGCGACATAACTCAGTGGGATTTTTTGTCCATTGGCGGCATCTATCAGAGTATTTCTTATTTTCTCGATGTTACCACGGTTTGAATCGTCAAAACGCAGGACAAGGTCAAAGCTTTTATTCCCTTCATAAACTTCAGACACTTTTTCTCCTGCAAATGCGACGTCCACAAATTCATTGAACTGACCGACAGGGATACCGTAATGGTTCAGCATATCTCGCCGAGCCTTGATTTGAACCTGCGGAATTTCAATTTGCTGTTCTACACTTAGATCCACCAGACCCGAAATACCTGAAATTTCTCGTTTGATATCATTAGATATCGAAAACAATTTTGCCAAATCCGTCCCGAAAACCTTGATTGCAATATTGGCCCTAGTCCCAGACAACATATGGTCTATCCGGTGTCCGATGGGTTGCCCTATAGTGATGTTTACGCCGGATACATTGGCGAGATTTTCCCGTACGTTTTTTAGGAATTCGGCGCGACTGCGGTCTTTCAACACAAAAGGAGCGTCTATTTCTGCAGCGTTGACTCCTTGAGCATGTTCGTCGAGTTCTGCACGTCCGGTGCGGCGAGTCGTCGTTTGGATTTCCGGGATTTTCAAAAGTTCCCGTTCAACATGAGATCCGATTTTGTTGCTCTCTTCCAATGAAATGCCTGGTAGGGTGACGGCCGAGATAACTAAGGAACCTTCGTTGAATTCAGGAAGAAAACTACGGCCCAGTTTCGAGAGTGTAAATATTGCAATTGCCAGCATTAAGACCGACACCAATAAAATTGCTGTTCTTGTGCGCATTACTACTTTCAAAACAGCTGAATATCCATTTTGCAAACGCTGTACCAACCAGCTTTCACCATGTTGTTGTACTAACATTTTTTCATTGGTCAATAAATAAGAAGCCAAAACAGGAGTCAAAGTGATGCTTACAACCAACGAAGCAAAAAGCGAAACAATGAATGCTATGCCTAGTGGCGCCAACAGTTTGCCTTCCATTCCCGACAAGAAAAACAAAGGCACAAAGGCTACTATGATGATGAAAGTGGCATTGATGATACTGGTTCTAATCTCAACCGAAGCATCAAAAACAACTTGCAGTATACTTTTTTGTTCTGCTTTGGGAAGACCGGCATTTTGCTTCAACCTTTTGAACACATTTTCAACATCAATAATAGCATCATCTACAAGGGCACCTATAGCTATGGCCATGCCACCCAGAGACATCGTGTTGATCGTGAATCCAAGCCATTTTAAAGTTAATATGGCAACGATGAGCGAAACAGGGATAGCTAATATTGAAATCACCGTAGCCCGCCAGTTCATTAGGAATAGGAAGAGGATGATGACTACAAAAAGGCTTCCTTCCAATAATGTCTTTTGAATGTTGGATATCGATGCATTGATAAAATCCGCCTGGCGGAAGATCCTGGTGTTGATTTTTACATCGGCAGGAATTGTTTTTTGCAGGTCGATGATGGCTGCGTCAATTGTTTCAGTGAGCAGAAGGGTATTCGTCGCGGGTTGTTTCATTACCTTCATGATGACGGCAGGAGTACCCTGAAGGGAACCATCACCTATTTTGGGTGCGGCTCCTATTTTGAGAGTGGCGACATCCTCAATTTTCACTGTACCTTGCGGGGTGGTTTTGATGACAGACTTAGCCAGCTCTGTTAGATCACTTGTCCTACCCAAGCCACGTACGATGTATTCGTTGCCGTATTCATTCATGAATCCACCGGAGGAATTGCCGTTGGCTTCTTCACAAGCTTTCACCAGATCGGATAAGCTTACATTGAATGCATCCATTTTTTGTGGTGAAGCCAAAATCTGGTATTGCTTATACTCTCCACCAATGACGATTACTTGTGCTACACCTCCTGTGGCCAAGAGCCTTGGGCGGAGGGACCAATCGGCAAGAGTCCGCAATTCCATTTGTGAGGTGGAGTCTGCTGTCAAACTGATGAGCATGATTTCACCCATGATGCTAGCATGTGGCGCCATCGTCGGATTGCCTACTCCAACAGGCAGATGTTCAGCGACTGCGATGATTTTTTCATTGACAATTTGTCTAGCTTTAAAAATGTCAGTGTTCCATTCGAATTCAATCCAGACGATAGAGATACCGGCTGAGGATGAAGATCGGACTCGCCGGACATGAGTAGCACCATTTACTGCAGTTTCAATCGGGAATGTGACCAATTTTTCAACCTCTTCAGGAGCCATTCCGTGAGCTTCCGTGAGCACAACTACTGTTGGCGCAGTCAGATCGGGAAAGACATCTACCTCCATTCTGGATGCAACAAAAGTCCCAAAAACGATCAACAAAACCGTGGCTACAATGACGAACAAACGGTTTTGCAGCGAAAAATGAATTATCTTATTGAGCATAGTTTGCGGGATTAATGTTCATGACCATGCGCAGGCATGGTACCTGAAGCTGTGGACAATTTGATTTGATAAGCACCTTTGGTAACCACGCGTTCACCCTCAGTTATACCTGAAAACACTTGAACGTTCAATCCATCTGAGGCACCTAGTTTGAGTTCCCTTTTTTGAAAGCTTTCGCCTTCAACTTGGACATATACATAAAATATTCCCTGCTCTTCCATCAATGCCGAAACTGGGATGACCAATGCCGGTTTGCTTGTGGATTGAAGGAATACCTCGACCGCTGAGCCCGGGATGAAATTTCCTACATTGTCAATCTCAATAAATATGGGAATGAATGGTGAACCGGCATCTGCTGATTTTCCGGTGGATACGATCCGTCCATTTAAGTTTCGGGTACTAAAAACTTGCCCTGCATCCACTGTTTTAAAATTGGCCGAGCTGAAACTGCTTAATTTTGAGAAATAAAGTTGCGAAACATCTGCCCTCAGCAGGAGTCTTTTGCTTTTGGAAATGATTGCTAGAGTTTGGCCTGCGTTTACAAATTGACCATTTTCGACCAGCACATTTTTTAAAAAGCCGCTGATTGGAGCAACTGCACTTCTCTTGGTTTGGTTAAAGCTTTTTGTCACAGCGGCATTCTCCAGTTGAGTTTGGGCATTTTCATAACGCAGCTTGGTTTCTAAAAACTCTTTTTCAGATATGATCCTGTCCTTTACGAGTTCACTCGCCCTGACATACTGTGCTTTAGCAGTTGCCAATGCTTGTTCGGCTTGCTGTAATGCTGAACCCAAATTGCTCTGAACCACTTCATTGTTTTTGACAGAAAAAAGAGTCGTGCCTTGCTTGATATTGCTCCCGGGTACCAAATTTCTACTGACAAAAGAAACGATGCCACTGATTTGTGCTGTCAATAGTGCTTCATCAGCAGGTGACGCCATGATCTGACCACTGGTGCGAACAACTTCCGAGAAAGCTTGCACTTTAGCAGGAGCATTTGCGAATTCGACTTTCCAAGCTTGTTCTTTCAGGTATGATATTTCAGAGCCTCCTGAAGCTGCCGGCTCTTGCTTTTCGATAGCTTTTTTTTCATCCTGAAATACCTCGACCTTTTGAATCGTGATTTTATCTGTGTAAGAAGGCGTTTTTATGTCAAATACCAAACTGTATATACCTATCTTTTCCGGTGTCAGACGCAATCGAAAAATTCCCGGAACTTCAGGTTTGTTTGAAACAATGCTTTGCGAACCATTTGGTCCACTCAATGTGAGTGTGATCGTACCTTCATCCACAGCAGTGAATAATTCACCCAATGCAGTAAAGTGTGCGGCAAATCTACATTCCTGACCTGCTATTAATGGTTTATGTTCCAGGAAAAGTTCAGTTTTCTCAGTGTAGATAGTGTACACAAGTGCTTCCGGTTTATTTTCAGTTGGTTCAATATGATTTCCATGCTCATCGTGTGAATGACCACCTTGTGTATTATGAGAATGTGAATGACAACTAAAGAAGAAAGACGAAAATATTGCCAATGACAATAAAATATTTTTCATTGAATAGTATTTTTAAATGAAATGCAGCAAGCAAATTAGCTTTGCAAGCAATTGATTGCCCGCTAAACAATTAGTATAAATAAAGTGAAAAATCAGTGATAAGTAAGCTGAAAATAAAAGCCTACTAAACTTTTGGAGGCTGCCATATATCGTTCAAGCAGGAAGATGTATGGAACTGTTGAGATGCTACAATCAAAGCACAAAATATTATCTCAGGCTTGAAGAGAGATACTATGGTTTGATAAGAAGGCAGCAAGCATGGTGCTTGGTATGTTTGGTTTTGTTGTTCGTTGTGCTTACTCTTGAAGTGTCATCATAAGAAACTACTAATTCAAATCCTTCGGTTACATTGCAATGGTTAACATTTAAAGTGAATTTGTCGTATAAATAATACTCAGCTCTTTGTTCTTCTGTATTCAAAAACCATACTTCTATATCATCTGTAAAGTTTCTTTGCTTGATGTGAGCAACATCATTGCGGAAATAGGTATATATTAAATGCTTGAAATAATGCAGTGCCAGTTTTGGGTGTTTTTCAATATCAATAGTTAGCAGAAATGAATTTTCTTTTGGTGAGCCAAAATCGGTGTATATCCACTTGTTTTCAAGGTATTCCAGTTTGGTCATTTTATCACCAACCAACTATTTTACTTCATCATCTAAATACAAGCCATAAAAACCCTGCTGCTTACCAACAGAAAAGGGTAATGTAATTTCATTTACAGGTGTGCTGAATGGGATTATATTTAGCAGTAAGTTTTGCATCGCTTCTACTTTTTCTTTTTATCGGATTTGGTGGGTTTAGTTATTTTTTTTACTTCATTTTCAAAATCACTTACAAAGTTTTGGTCTTGTATTACCCTAAATTTCGCATACTCTTTCTCTACCAATTTCATTGCTACTTCGTGGCTTACTTTTCCTGCATCCTTTAGTATTTGATATTCGTTGAATTGCAAGAAGGCATCTAACCTTGTTACCCAGTCTGCCATCTTCATTGGTATTTGTCTTTCGGCTTGCAGTTCGGCAAAATCCAAATACATTGTAACAATACGTTCCAACTCTTTGATTTCTTTTTCCCGCATATAGTTTTTTGCTGTGCCTATATCGCCTTTCAATACTTTGCCAGTGGGTGCATTTTTCCAAGTGGTTAAACCCATATTGGGTTTACTGGCATCGGCTCTTTGTGCTATTAGTTCGGCTGCTGTTTTGCCTGTAATAGCCCAGTGCAATTTATTTTGAACCGTTTTAAAGAACTTCTGTGTAATTTCTGCCTCTTTATTATAGTCAATGCTGCATTGCTCGTATATGTCCGTAATTTTGAGGTAAAAGCGTCTTTCACTGGCTCTTATTTCCCTGATGCGTTCTAAGAGTTCATCAAAATAATCTTTGCCAAAGCGTTTGCCTTGTTTGAGGCGTTCATCGTCTAACACAAAGCCTTTAATAATGAACTCTCTAAGGGTTTTGGTAGCCCAAATACGGAACTGGGTGGCATTGATGGAATTTACCCTGTAGCCTACGGCTATAATGGCATCTAAGCTGTAATAGGATGTTTTGTAGTTTTTGCCATCGGTGGCAGTTGTTTCCAAAATGGAAATAACTGAATTTTCCTCTAACTCGTTGGTTTCAAAAATATTGGTTAAGTGCTTGCTAATGGCCGGCACTTTTACCCCAAATAGTTCTGACATTGCTTTTTGTGTAAGCCAGAAGGTTTCGTTGTTGAAAACTACTTCTATTTTCACATTACCCGTTGGGGTGGTGTAAAATATGATGTCGTTGTTTTGATTTTTTTCTGCCATAATTAAAATATGATTTTCGCTTTATCCGCTATGTCTTTTAAAGTTGCCCACCTACTCCCTTAAACTTCTCTATAAACGCAACTAGTTTTTGAAAAACACTCTGCTTTTTGGTCAAATACTGGGGATTTAACGGACTCATTTTCGGTAAAAGTGCATTGAGTTCTGTTCCGTTTTCACTGGCATATTCTCGTTTTAATGAAGTTGTTATGTAACGCTTTGCTTCTTCAATGTTTAGATTTTCTTCTGTGATTAGTTCCAATGCTTCTGCTTTCTGTTTGGCTTGAGCAAATTGAAAAAATGAATCTATAACATTCGCTTTGTCTTGAAGTGTGTCAAGGTCGGTCTCATTGATGAAATCAACAACCAAACTTTCTTTTGCTCTGTTCCCAACGCTTGCACGGATAACTCTGCGAATTTCAGAAATTAAAGTGTCTTTGTCTTTTGTTTTCTTGTTATGCTCAAAAATCAATTCAAGAATGTAGTCAAGGTTTATCTCTTGTGATTTTAGTAAGTCAACTTCAAAAACTACATCATCCCAATCAATCGTTGATTCTTCAGATTCTTTCCCATTTTTCTCTCGTCTTAACCAGTCTCGTATGTCATTGTAAGTAGAACGGTAATCCTGAACTGTCCTTTCTTTTAGCAATTCAATTTTTTGCATTGCAGCAATATCCTCATCCGTTACAAAATGAGCTTTTTTAAATTCTTCAACTGCATCGGGATTGTTTATGTCAATGCCTTGAAGTGCTTTGAGGTAGTTAAATTCATCGTAGTACTGGAGTATGTTTTCTACCCTCAAATATTCCCCGAAAACTTTGGCAAATTCCTTCTTGTCCTTTTCTTTTACGATTTCGTCAGGGTAAGGAAATTTCTCGTTTAACTCTTTTACTATCTCAACATATCCTCTGCGTGCATCTCCTGTTAGAATGTCTGTAAAGCCTTCCAAATATTCTTTGTAGCTCTTTTCAAGAACCACGTTCTTTGTATTTTTATCGCCAAAGAGTGTTATAGCATCTATTGTAGCTTGCTCTAAATTGCGGAAAGTTATAATATTCCCAAACCTTTTATTTACTGCTATTCGATTGGTGCGCGAAAAGGCTTGAATTAAACCATGATAACGCAAATTCTTGTCAACGAACAATGTGTTTAATGTCGGTGCATCAAAGCCAGTCAGAAACATTCCTACTATTATGATTAAATCAATCTCTTTGTTCTTTACCCGTTTGGCAAGGTCACGGTAGTAATTCTGAAACTCATTGCTGTCAACTCCATAACTGGTTTTGAACATTACATTGTAGTCATTGATAGCTTTAGTCAAAAACTCTTTAGAACTGCTATCCATTGCAGATGGCTCAAAATTTTCATCCACTATTTCACCCATTGCACTTTGTTCTTCATTGGCTGCAAAGGAGAATATAGTAGCAATCTTTAAAGGTCTATCATTTTCTTTTTGCAGCTTATTCAATTCTTCATAATAGAGCTTAGCGGCATCAACACTGCTTACCGCAAACATGGCATTAAAGCCTTTGTTGCTTCCTTGATTCCTGTGGGTTTTTATCCTGAAATTTTGTAAAATGTATTGTGATATTTCATTTATTCTTGCAGGATGAAGCAATGCCTTTTTGTTTTCAGCAGCACTTAGCTTTTTTTCATCTATTTCTGTTTCTATGCTCTTAAATTGGGGTCTTACATCATTATAGTCAACCTTAAATTTCAGAACTTTTTCATCTCTAATGGCATCCGTAATTACATAAGAGTGCAACTCACGGCCAAATACACTTGCTGTTGTTTCTGCACCTAAAGCATTTTGTGGAAAGATTGGTGTGCCAGTAAAACCGAATTGATAATACTTCTTGAATTTCTTTTGCAGATTCTTTTGTGCTTCTCCAAATTGTGAACGGTGGCATTCGTCAAAAATGAAAACTACTTGCTTTTGATATATCGCTAAATCAACCTCACTTTTCATGAGGTTATTTAGTTTCTGTATTGTTGTTACAATAATCTTATTATCCTCCTTTTCAATATTTCTCTTTAAACCTGTTGTGCTATCAGAACCGTTTACACTATCAGGAGAGAAACGTTGATATTCTTTCATCGTTTGAAAGTCCAGGTCCTTACGGTCAACGACAAAGAATACTTTATCAATAAAGTCCAATTGAGTTGCTAAACGCGCTGCTTTGAAACTGGTAAGGGTTTTGCCTGATCCTGTGGTGTGCCAAACATAACCACCACCGTCTATTGTTGTCCATTTCTTTGCTTCATAGGAACTTTTTATTTTCCATAACATGCGTTCTGTTGCAGCAATCTGATAAGGTCTCATGACAAGCAGTGTATCACTCGTATCAAAAACAGAATAGGTAAGTAAAACATTTAGTAAAGTATGTTTTTGGAAGAACGTTGCCGTAAAATCTTTTAAGTCTTTGATTAATGTATTGTCAGCCTTTGCCCAGTTCATGGTAAAGTCAAAGCTGTTTTTATTTCTTTCAACAGTGTTGGCAAAATAGCGACTATCAGTTCCATTTGAAATGACAAAAATCTGTATGTACTTGTAGAGTGAATTTTTGCTATTATAACTTTCTTTGGAATAACGATGTACCTGATTAAAAGCCTCTCGTATAGCAACTCCTCGTTTTTTAAGCTCTACTTGCACTAGAGGTAAGCCATTCACTAATATGCTAACATCATAACGATTTGCATGTGCTCCCTTTTGCTCAAATTGTGTAATTACCTGTACTTTATTTCGTGTGATATTTTTTTTATCAACCAAGTAAATATTTTGAATATGCCCATCATCAAACACGAAATCATAAATGTAGTTGTCGTGTATTTTTCTTGTTTTCTCTACAAGGTTATCACTTGGCTTGTCTAAATATTCTTCTACAAAACGAACCCACTCAGCATCCGAAAACACTACATCGTTAAGCGATTGAAGTTGCACTCTTACATTCGCTAACATAGCTTCTTGCGTATTTAAGTACTTAGGGTTTTCATAACCTTGATTGATTAAGTCTTGAATTAATTCCTTCTCCAATGCTGCCTCTGTTTGGTAAACAGTCGGAGCCTCATTCACTTCAAAATACTTGGTGAATTTATCCAGTACAATAAAGTTGTTTGATTCTGCTATGGTTTTGTACATAGTGCTATTTCTTCTTTTTTAATTTTTTTATGTCGGCTTCCAATTCTTTTAAGCTTTGTTCTTTTTCAATTTCTTTTTGTGCTATTCGGTATTTTTCTAATTCTTGTTCCGATTTCTCCACCGCCAATTCATGGCTTATTTTTCCTGCGTGTGTAAGCAATTCTCTACCGTTGAGCTGCAAAATGCTATCTAAACGCTGAATCCAATCTTTCATATACATGGTAGTTTGCTGTTGCGCCATTGTTTCGGCAAAAGCAAGGTATTGTTCTACCAATAACCCAAGCAAGCGCATCTCTTCTTCGTTCAAATAATTTTTGGCAATACTTACATCTGCTTTGTTAATTATTGTTTGATTCTTTTTGTCAAATGACAACATTCCCAATAAAGGCAAAGATGCATCTACTCTGCGATACACCAATTCGGCTGCGGTGTTGCTACTAATAGCCCAAAGCAATTTGTTTTGCACGGTTTTAAAGAAAGCTAGTGTTTTTTCGTCTTTGGGGTTGTAATCAATACTGGTTGTATAGATGTCTTTTATTTTTTGATAGAAAAAACGTTCGCTCAAGCGTATTTCACGAATACGTTCCTGCAATTCGGCAAAATAGTTCATCGAATTGCCTTTTTTGAAACGTTCGTCATTTAAAGCGAACCCTTTTACAATATATTCTTTTAGCCTTTGAGTTGCCCAAATGCGAAACTGCGTGCCTTGCACTGATTTTACCCGATAACCAACAGAAATAATCACATCTAAATTGTAGTAATTTGGGGCTTTTTGCTGAAATTCGGAATTTCCGAATTTGTGCAAGGTGTTTACTTTTTCAAGTTCATTTTCTTCATACACATTCTTTATATGTTCGTTAATAGTTGATTTGGCTTTGCCAAACAAGGTTGCCATTTGCTCTTGTGTAAGCCAAACGGTTTCTTCTTCCAAACGCACATCAATTTTGATATTGCCTTCTTGATTTTGGTATATCAATATGTCGCTATTCATAATTGTCAAGGGTTAAATGTTAGCAATAAATCCCGGTAATATTCATACTGCTTTTTTCTGAACTCAATTTCTTTTGGCAGACCTTCGCTGATTGAAGTAGTAAGTGTGTCGAATTTGTCGAGGATAGAGACGATACGGGATTGTTCTTCGGGTGAGGGATATGGAATGTAAAAATTATTTAGTTGCTCTAAGTTTAAATTTGGTTGAGCAGAACCTTTGATATTTTGTTCAATGTACTTCTTCAAATAATTGGATCTTATCAAGTGAAATACATACTTAACATTTACATCTTCTTTCAATCTGATTATTGCTAAAGCTTGATTTGTATTTGCAGGTAAAACTTCTTTTGGCACAATCGCACATTTACCGATTGTTGCACCTGCAATCGTAATCAAAATATCATTGCGATCTAAAATTGATCTCTTCAACTCTTTTGTGTGGGTTTCTTCATCAATAAATGATAATTTGAGTGGATTAATGTATTTACCATCGAAGGCTTCGGTTTTAATAAATGCAATTCCATTATCAGCATATTTCTTTGGTGTGGTGCCCTTTGTTATCAGAGAAGTTAAATCCCCCAACGTTTTCCATTCCACTTCACCGACTTCAAAACTCAACAATTGATCGCGGTAGTAGTTATACTGTTTTTTACGAGCTGTAAGCTCTGCTGTAAGCTCTGCTGTAAGCTCTGCTGTAAGCTCTGTGAACTTATCTAAGATCCGAACGATTTCTTTTTGTATTTCGATTGATTTTACTGGGTCTTCTTGGAATAGAATGGGTATGGGAAATGCTTCCATTTGCTTCTTTGAAACGGCTGGTATTCCGCCCTTTTGTTGACTACCAATCAACTTGTTTTCATTTGCTTTTAAGAAATAGTATATAAATATCCAATTTAGTCTATAAGGGTCATTTATTTCTATAGAATAGCAACTATTCCCTGCCCAATATGGTTTAGAAATACGATTGACAAACCCTGCGTTCGCTCCCCTCGCACTTACAATGATTTTATTTCCTGTATTATTGAATTTATTGTAATTTCCTGTTGGTGTAATGCCGCCATTGTATACAGGAAACTCAGCTTCATTGTCCTGATTGTTCTGATGAACAAATTCACCAATAGTAATCTTAGCCACCTCACCTAGCGGTCTCCATTCTATATCAATACCTTTTAGTAGTCCTTTTAAATAACTCATTGTCTGAATCAGGATTTATTTGCTTTTATGATTTTCAGGATTTTTGCTCCTGATAATTTTTATTAAAATTTTTTTTGAATTGCAAGCTCGTTGCACCAAAATTTATAAGTAAACTAATCGGAAAGTCGTACGAAACCACATAATTTTTTGCTTGTGCCAAATGCACATCCTCTAAGCTTATCAATGCTTTTAGTTCAACTATCACTTTGTTTTCCACTACAAAGTCTGCCCTTCTTGTACCCACTTCTATTCCTTCATAAAAAATTGCTTGCTCAACCTCTCTCCCATAATGTAAACCTGCACGTTCTAACTCAATAGCTAAACATCGCTGATAAATCACTTCTTGAAAGCCATTACCCAAGGTATTGTGGACTTTCATGGCACAATCATTAATTTTGTATGTTATTTCATCAATAGTCATTATTTGTTTTTTAATCTTGCTTATCCTCTAATCCTTTAAATCCTGATTCAGACATTTTTTATTCCGTTATCTCCTTTACTATTTTATCTATTTCTGCACGCAATGTATTTATCTTTTCTACCGTTACTGAAATCTCTGCATTCAACTTTGTAATATCCACCTGTTCCCGATTGTCTTTTGCTTCTATGTATGAACTCACCGAAAGGTTATAATCGTTTTCAGCAATTTTGTTGTTGTCTATAGATACTGCTACGTGAGCCACATCTTCTTTGGTATCGAAGATTTTCATTACCTTATCAATGTGTTTATCTTCAAGCACATTGTTGTTGGTCGCTTTCTTGAAAAAATCTTCACCTGTAGCATCTATAAACTGCGTTTTGTTATCCGTCTTATGTTTTGATAGAACAAGAATATTTACGGCTATGGTAGTGCCATAAAATAAGTTAGAAGCTAATGAGATAACGGTTTCAACAAAGTTATTATCCACCAAATACTTTCTGATTTTCTGCTCTGCACCACCACGATAAAAGATACCAGGGAAACAAACAATAGCAGCTCTGCCTTTGCTGGATAGATAGTATAGTGCATGTAATACAAATGCAAAATCTGCTTTTGATTTGGGAGCCAACACACCGGCAGGAGCAAAACGGTCATCATTGATCAGCGTGGGGTCATCATCACCAATCCATTTTATAGAGTAAGGAGGATTTGAAACGATGGCATCGAATGGCTTTTCATCGCCATAGTGTGGGTCTATGAGTGTATTGCCAAGGGCAATATTAAACTTGTCGTAATTGATATTGTGCAAAAACATGTTCATACGAGCAAGATTGTAAGTGGTATGATTTACTTCCTGTCCATAAAAACCTTCTTCAATAATATGGTTGTCGAAATGCTTTTTGGCTTGCAACAATAAAGAGCCCGAACCAGCGGCAGGGTCGTATATCTTGTTTACTTTGGCCTGCTTGTGCATTGCCAATTGTGCAATGAGCTTAGATACATGCTGTGGCGTAAAAAACTCACCACCCGATTTTCCTGCATTGGCGGCATAATTGGAAATCAAAAACTCATAAGCATCGCCAAAAAGGTCAATATGGTTATCCTCAAAATTTCCAAAACTCAATTCCTCAACACCTTTCAGAACAGATGCTAAA
This sequence comes from Saprospiraceae bacterium, assembly GCA_016710235.1. NCBI lineage: Bacteria > Pseudomonadati > Bacteroidota > Saprospiria > Saprospirales > Saprospiraceae > Saprospiraceae bacterium. Next base: position 369,954 of record JADJLG010000001.1, on the reverse strand, counting down.
CGGCTGTTTTTGGCTTCAACGGTATTACCAAGTCTTGTGCTTGTTGTGTCAAAATCGGCAAACAATCCTTTTATGTCTGGTTCGGATGGATAGCCGTTTGCAGAACTTTCAATAGCATCAAAAATGGCTTTTAGTTCTGTATTAAGATTTGGGTTAGTATTGGCTGTCCTGGCAATATTTACAAAAAGTTGACTGGGATAAATAAAATAACCTTTTGTTTTAATGGCATCATCTTTGATTTCAGGAGTAATTTTATTATCTGGGTAGTTTGCATAGTTAACGCTATCATCACCACCTTCAATGTAATTGGTGAAGTTTTCACTAATAAAACGATAGAACAGTGTTCCTAAGACGAATTGTTTAAAATCCCATCCATCTACTGAGCCACGAACATCGTTGGCTATTCTCCAAATTTTAGCTTGTAATTCTTGTCGTTGAGCAATGTTTGTCATTTTTTATCATTTAATAATTCGTTTGTTTTAATTCAACTATCATTTATCAATTAGAATCCACTACTTCGTTCTATTAATTTTTTTTGTTACTGATTTCAATGCTTCATCTGCATTGGGTTGGTCTTTTACCAAATCCAATACTTGGTCCACAAGCCAAAGGGTTTCCAACTCCACTTTATCAGCTTGCAGGATTTCAGCCAATAAAGGGATTTGCTCCTTCTTAAGCTGACGGTCGCCACGTTCAACTTTACTAATGATAGAAGTGTCCACATCTAACTTAGTAGCAAGCTGCCTCAGAAGTAAATGGTATGCGGGCAACAAAATAGTCAATTGAGCAACAACTGGGCAACAAAAATAAGTAGAAAAGTAGAGTTGGGCCATAAAAAAGAGAAGATAGAAAGCCGATAAACTCAATAAAAACAAGCACTTGACAAACAAAGGAAAGATAATTATTTTCCGATACAAAAACGGCCAAAGATGCTTCCCAGGATGTCTTTATCTATTTCAACTTTACCTGTGAGCAATCCTATCAGATGCAAGCTTCTTCGGATATCGCTCGTCAGCAATTCACCACTAATTTTATTCACTATTCCATTTTCGATTTCTTGGGTTGAAATGAGCATTTCTTGAAGAATCTCCAGGTGTCTCACATTGGTAATGACTGTTCCTGAATGTAGATTATGTTTACCAAGTACTTTTTGGAAGATAAGATTTTTCAATTGATCCAATCCAAATCCATCCTTTGCATCAATACAAATACTTGAATATTCAGCATTGAATTGGACGTTTTGTTCGACATTATTATTGCGCCACACATTATACTTGTTATAAACGTTAATTATTTTATTTTCATAAGGACTGAGCCATAAAAATTCATCATGAGAATTCTGGATATGCGATTCATTTAGATCATGGACATGTAAAATGATTTGAGCTTTTTCTGCGTTTTCAATCGCGCGTTGAATTCCTAAATTTTCAATTTTATCCGTACTATGTTGCCTTATTCCTGCAGTGTCAACTATTCTAAACAGAACACCCTGGATGTGGAGAACTTCTTCGATGGTATCTCTTGTGGTGCCGGGGATTTCACTTACGATTGCACGATCTTCTTGCAGTAGGGCATTGAGCAAAGTCGATTTACCAACATTAGGTTTACCTATGATGGCGACGTGAATTCCTTTCTTTATTGCATTTCCCCATTTGAATGAATCAATCAGTGATTTGGTTTTGATATTTATCTCGCTGATCAGTTCTGATAATTTGTCTCTATCTGCAAATTCTACATCTTCCTCGCTGAAGTCCAGTTCAAGTTCCAGCAGAGAAGTGAATTCAATCAATTTGGACCTTAGATTTTCCAACTCTCTCGAAAATCCTCCCTTCAACTGATGAATGGCCATCCGATGCGTTGCTTCGCTCTCAGAGGCAACGAGATCTGCCACAGCCTCAGCTTGAGCAAGATCCATCTTGCCATTGAGATAAGCTCTCATGGTGTACTCTCCTTCGGTAGCATGCCGGGCACCGTTTTTGATGATAAGTCTGACGATTTCTTCCAGAATAAAAGGTGAACCGTGAGCAGATATTTCTACACTGTCCTGTCCCGTATAGCTGTTTGGAGCTTTGAAAATGCTTACCATTACCTGGTCCAGCTCTCTGCTACCGTCTTTGAGAGTTCCAAGTTGCATGGTATGTGAATTCTGTTTTCGTAAATCGGCCTTTTCAAAGCATCGATTGACGATGTCAATAGCTGCAGGTCCGGAAAGTCTGACCACACCGATTGCTGACATCGCAAATGGCGTTCCCAGGGAGACTATTGTATCGTCTAAATTCTGCGGTTCATACATGAAACTTAGAAAAATTAAAGCAAAGCTAATTTTTAGGAGCTTTAATTTCAAAATAATCATTCTTCAATCCCAAAGTAGCAGAACTAAAGCGATAATATTTGATTTTTAAATAGCTTTCGGGAATTTATCACAAGAAATTAAGGTTATAAACTACCTTAGCAAAAACTTTGTCGAATGGCTATAATAGATTCAGTGCAATCTGCAGGACGCACAACATGGAAATGGATAAAGCGAGTTTTGTTGTTATGTATTTTGCTATCCATTGGCTGGCTTTGTTTTATCATTTTTGCCACTTATAGTGAGGGTACCCGTACCGGATATGTTACCAAAATAAGTAAGAAAGGCTATGTCTTCAAAACTTTTGAGGGCGAACTCAATACAGGATTTTTTACCAATGCCGGTCCAACAGGAAAGATACCTGATAATGTTTGGTATTTTTCGGTTTCCAATGCTGATGTGGCAGCTGAAGTGCAGAAAGCCTCAGAGACCAATAACAAAGTGACTTTGTACTATCACCAGAAATACCGGAAGCTTTTTTTTCGTGGAGAAACGGAATATATAGTTTATAAAGTAGAGCCCAATCACGAAGCGCCGGCTCCAAGTCCGGGGCAATAACTATTTAGATACCAATCTAATTACCGGACAGATCAATTCCTCCATGGAGATACCTCCATGTTGAAATGTGTTTTTGAAATAATTCAGATAGTAACCGTAATTGTTTGGATAGAGAAAGTACTTGTTTTCTCTGGCAAAAATGAAAGCACTGGAGACGTTGGGTCGCGGCAAACCGACTTTCTGCGGTTCCCGGATTTCAAGCACATCTTTCTTTTCATATTGTAGATTCTTTCCTACTTTATACCTCAAATTGCTTGTCGTTTCTTTATCCGCCACAACTCTGCTGGGATCATTTACACGAATGGTTCCGTGGTCAGTGGCTATGATCAGACGTACTTTTTTCTTAGAAATTTTTTGCAAGGCGCTCCACAAAGGACTGTGTAGAAACCAACTCTTCGTCAGTGATCGGTAGGCTTTTTCATCTGAGGCGAGTTCCTTGAGCACTTCCATCTCTGTGCGTACATGGCTCAGCATGTCGATGAAATTGTACACTATCACAGTAAATTGATTATTCAATAGTTGGTCCGCATTATCGACCAGAGTTTTTCCATGGCTGCTGTTGGTTACTTTTATATATTCGGTCTTGATCTCTTTTCGTATCCACCTTTTCATTTGTTTTGCCAGCAGATCCGGCTCTTTCAGATTTTTGCCTCCTTCATCGTTGTCATTCAGCCACCAGTCGGGATATTCTCGCTCAATATCCGCAGGCATCAAGCCTGCAAAAATTGCATTTCTGCTGTACTGCGTGGTGCTGGGAAGAATGCTGTAGAAATAAGACTCTTCTTCAATATGGAAATTTTGATTGATGATCGGTTCGATCACTTTCCATTGGTCAAATCTCAAATTATCCAAAAGCAAAAATATCGTTGGAACATCGTCATTGAGATGTTTGAACACTTTTTCTAAGAGCAACTGATGTGAGAGGATTGGTGCTTTGTTTTTATTGTCAAACCAACCGGAGTAGTTATTGATGATATATTTGGAAAACTCATTATTGGCTTCCATTTTTTGGCTCGCCAGAATGTCTTGAATTTCAGGATCAGACGATTCATCGAGTTTGAGTTCCCACTGGATGAGATTTTTATATATATCAACCCAATCTTCGAAGTGATTGGTGCCGGTAATCTTCATATAAAGTTCCCGGAATGCAGTCTGATAGGCCAAAGTACTTTTTTCAGAAATGAGCCTTTTGTTGTCCATCAGCTTCTTGAGCGTGAGCAAAAGCTGATTTGGGTTGACAGGTTTGATTAGATAATCTGCTATTTGACCTCCTATCGCTTCTTCCATGATATTTTCTGCTTCATTTTTGGTCACCATGACCACCGGAATAGAGTAGCCCAAATTCTTTATTCTGCTCAGTGTCTCCAGGCCGGTAATTCCGGGCATGGACTCGTCGAGGAAAATGATATCAAAGGGCCCTGACTCAGCCAGCTGGGTCAGCGCATCATGTCCATTGCTTACTGTCTGAATGGTGTATCCTTTTTTCTCAAGAAAAAACAATTGAGGTTTCAAAAGATCAATTTCGTCATCTGCCCACAAAATCCTTATTTTATTCATAACTTCGCCTGTCGAAAAAAATAGTATTGCTAGAGAACGGTTCAAGGTAAAGATTAGTATCCAGACAAGACTTTGAAAAAACTAAAAATATTTAATGATCCGGTTTATGGCTTTATCAGTGTACCTGATGGGCTGATCATGGAGTTGATCGAACACACGGTTTTTCAGAGGTTGAGGAGAATAAAACAACTTGGCTTGTCGGATTTCATCTATCCCGGAGCTACTCATTCCAGATTTCATCATGCTCTGGGTGCCTTTCATTTGATGACCGAGGCACTTGATTCTTTAAGGTTGAAGGGAGTTTCTATATCTGAGGAAGAGTATGAGGCAAGCCAGATAGCAATATTATTACATGATATCGGCCACGGACCATTTTCACATGTATTGGAGCACAGTTTGTTGCCTGTGGCTCATGAGGAGATCACTATTTTGCTGATGGAATGGCTCAATGTAGAATTCAAGGGTAGGTTGAGTCTGGCATTGAGAATTTTTAAAAATCAATACAGCAGGTCATTTTTTCATGATCTGATCAGCAGTCAATTGGATGTTGACAGACTGGACTATTTGACGAGGGACAGCTTTTTTACAGGAGTAGCGGAAGGCGTGATAGGATACGATCGATTGATCAAAATGATGGATGTCCACGAGGATCATATCGTTTTGGAAGAAAAGGGACTATATTCGATTGAAAAATTTCTTGTAGCTCGCAGGATTATGTATTGGCAGGTTTATATGCACAAGACAGCGATCGCGGCAGAAAAGATGTTGCATTCTATTTTTGAATTGGTAAAATCAGATTTGAATAAATATATTAAAAATTCTCCACTTATTTATTTTATTGATAATGAATATCATAATCAAGTTGATATCCATTCTCCGGATTTTATTGATAAGTTTTTATCAATTGATGATTCAGACATTTGGCAAGTGCTGAAGCAGCTTTCAAAGTCAGATCACAAGCTCTTGAGATACATGTCTAAAGGAATTTTAGAGCGGCGATTTCTGAAAATCTACTTGAGAAGTGAACCATTTAGCAGTGACTTTGTAGATGATATGCGTCTCACATGTGCAAATATTTTTGATGTGTCTGCAATAGAAGCAAGGGTATTGATTCAAGAAGGAAGCCTGGACTTAACAGTTTATTCTCATTTTGAAAAGGAAATTAACATAAAATCCAGACATAATCATTCAATCCCATTGTCAGAAGTATTAGATTTGCATAGTTTTTTGAAATCAAATACGAAGTATTATTGTACAGTTCCAAAAGATCTTTATTCTTAAACAAATTTATTATTTAAATCCTATTTTATGAGTCTACGTTTTATAACCTTCTTACTGGTCATATTCGGATGGTCCTTTGCACAGGCACAAAATCCGGAAATACCAAATGCACAGCCTGGAAAGTGCTATGCAAAATGTCTGATAGGTGACCAATACGAAACTACAACGGAGCAAATCATGGTAAAACCAGCTTCCAAAAAAGTCGTAGCCGTCCCTGCAAAATATGAAACAGTTACTGAACAAGTCCTGAAAAAAGAAGCTTCCACTTCACTTACAGCTGTACCGGCAAAGTTTTCAACTAAAACAGAGCAGGTTCTTGTAAAAGAAGCCGGAAAGAATATCGTTGTTAAACCGGCTCAGTGGGAATCTGTAAAAGAGCAAGTAGTTTCTAAGGAAGCAGGTTCTACTCTATCGGTCTCACCTGCTAAGTTTGAAAGCATGACTGAGCAAGTGGTAAAGAAAGAAGCAGGAAAAACTCTTGTGGTAGTTCCGGCCAAGTTTGAATCCTCTACAGAGCAGTTGAAAACAAAAGATGCGTCTACAACTCTAGCAGTTGTACCTGCAAAATTTGAAACTGTGACTGAGCAAGTAAAGGTAAAAGATGCCTATACTAAACTGACAGTTGTACCTGCAAAGTACGAAACTGTGACTGAGCAATACAAAGTGAAAGACGCTTACCAGGAGTTGGTAGTGATCCCTGCGAAGTACGAGTCTGTAACTGAGCAAGTGAAAGTAAAAGATGCTTTCGAGGAGTTAGTAGTAATTCCAGCGAAGTATGAGACAGTTACTGAACAAGTAAAAGTAAAAGATGCTTACCAGGAATTGGTAGCTATCCCTGCAAAGTACGAGACAGTAACTGAGCAAGTTCTGAAGAAAGAAGCTTCTTCAAGTGTTGTTGTTGTACCTGCTGTTTATGAAACAGTTACTGAGCAGGTAAAAGTAAAAGATGCGGGTTCTATCGTTGAATCTGTTCCTGCTATCTTCGAAACAATGACTGAATCAGTTGAAACTACTCCAGCAACAACCCGTTGGGTGAGAAAATCTGCTGACAGAAACTGTCTATCAGCTGATCCTAACGATTGTTTGGTTTGGTGTTTGGAGAATGTTGCTGCACAATATACTACTATCACTAAGCAAGTGAGAAAAGGTTGTGCTGCAGGATATAATGATGATGGCAGTGCTTGCACAAGAACAGTGGACGTACCAGCACAATATGCTACTCGTTCATACAAGAAATTAAAATCACCGGCTACTTCAAAAACAGTTGATGTACCTGCACAATACGAAACTAGAACCTACCAAAAATTAGTTTCTGCAGCAACAACAACTACAAAAGATGTACCTGCACAATATGAAACAAGAACATATCAGAAATTGGTTTCTCCGGCTTCCACTACCAGAAAGGAAGTACCTGCACAGTATGCTACTCGTACTTATCAGAAATTGGTTTCCCCAGCTTCTACATCAACAAAAGATGTACCTGCACAATATGCTACTCGTTCATATCAGAAGTTAGTTTCTCCGGCTACAACGGCTTCAGTTGATGTACCTGCAGAATATGCAACTCGTACTTATCAGAAATTGGTTGCTCCTGCGACTACATCATCAGTAGATGTTGCTGCTCAGTATGAGACAAAATCTACTTCAAAATTGGTTGCTCCTGCGACTACAAATTCAGTTGATGTTGCCGCTCAGTACGAAACAAGAACTTATCAAAAATTGGCTGCTCCAGCTGTTGCAAATACAGTTGATGTTCCTGCGCAGTATGCAACAAAAACAGTGACTAAGTTAAAATCTCCTGCAACTACAGAAACCGTTGACTTAGCGGCACAGTATTCAACAAGAACAATACAAACTGTTTCAGCTCCAGCTACCGCTGCATCAGCAGATGTTGCTGCAGAATACGAGACTCGTACTTATCAAAAGCTAGTTACTCCGGCTTCAACAAGTACAGTAGATTTACCGGCAGAATACAAAACCATTACAAAAAGAAAGCTTGTAAAACCTGGTGGATTCACAGAGTACAGAGAAATCGTTTGTGCTAGCAAAGTAACTTCAGAATTGGTTCGTTCAGTTCAAGATGCTCTTCGCAAGGCTGGTTACGATCCTGGACCAACAGACAATATCATGGGAACATTGACTAAGTCAGCTTTGGTAAAATACCAAAAAGACAAAGGTCTTCCTGTAGGTCAACTTGACTACCAAACATTGAAGTCTTTGGGTATCGAAAGATAATATTCTTTTACTTCAATTAAGATAAAGCGAAAAGGCTGCTCCAAGGAGTGGCCTTTTTGTTTTTAATATCATAAGGCGGACATAATGGTCTCCTGTCTATCTCAGCTTTATATATATTTGCATGCTTATCTTCCAAAAATCTTATCTTCAATGATAGACAATGTAGTGAAAAACCTTCTTTGGGCTGAACTCGACAGACAAAGAAGAGGAGTCGAGTTGATTGCCTCAGAAAATTTTGCATCCTGGGACGTGATCCAAACCATGGGTACATGGGTGACAAATAAGTACGCTGAAGGATACCCTTCAAAAAGGTATTATGGAGGTTGTGAAGTGATCGATGAAATAGAGTCATTGGCGATTCACAGACTTTGTCAACTTTTTGGTGCTGAATATGCAAATGTCCAACCACATTCAGGAGCACAAGCCAATCTGGCTATACAGCTTTGCCTGTTACAACCCGGCGATACCATATTGGGCCTGGATCTGGCTCACGGTGGGCACCTTACGCATGGTTCTGCGGTAAATATCAGTGGGAAGTATTTCAAAGCAGTTTCCTATGGACTCAATCCGGAAACCGGGTTGATAGATTATGAGTCTCTTCGCATCAAAGCCATTGAACACAAACCTAAGATTATTATTTGCGGTGCCTCAGCTTATTCCAGAGATTGGAATTATCTCCTACTCAGAGATATTGCTGACGAAGTAGGGGCTACTTTGTGGGCTGATATTGCACATCCGGCAGGCCTGATTGCGCGGAAAAAACTGAATGACCCTTTGCCTCATTGTCATGTGGTAAGTTCAACAACACATAAGACTTTGCGAGGGCCGAGAGGCGGAATCATTATGTTGGGTAAAGATTATCCCAACACATTGGGCAAAAAAGATAAGAAAGGCAATCCTATCATGATGTCAGCCTTGCTCAATAGTGCAGTGTTTCCGGGAATTCAGGGAGGACCCCTGGAACATGTTATAGCTGCCAAAGCAGTGGCATTTGGAGAGGCATTGGATGATAGCTTTGACAGATATACGACTCAGGTGATCCAAAATGCAAAGGCTTGGGTAAATGCATTCCAAGCATTGGGTTATCATATTGTCTCGGGTGGAACGGATAACCATCTATTCCTTCTTGACCTGAGAAATAAAAACATCACTGGAAAGGAAGCTGAGGAACTTCTGATTCAAGCTGATATCACGACCAATAAAAACATGATACCCCGTGATCCGCAACCACCTATGACGACTTCTGGTATTAGGTTGGGTACCGCGGCAATGACGACGAGAGGATTCATCGAAAAGGATTTCCATCAGGTTGCTGTATGGATTGATGAACTGATCAAAAACAGAAACAAACCCAATATCATCCAAGAAATTAAAAGGGAGGTCAATCAATATACCGAGGATTTTCCACTATATCCCCAGGTCCACTAATCTGCTGATCATATCATCAGGATATTTTACTTCTTCCAAGGTGAGGCCATTGGCAGGCACTGACCACGAATGTTTGATCTGCTTGGTGGATAGTATCTGCTCCATTAATTCATTCGGATTGGTTTTGCCTTGAGCCAATTGAAGGAATGCACCAACGATCAGTCTTACCATACCTCTAACAAATCTGTTTGCTGCAATATGAAATTCAAAGTGATCTCGGTCTACCGCGTTCCACCGACATTCGTACAAAGTGCAGTTGTAGTTTTCCAGACCTGAATTCGACTTAACAAAACTGCCAAAATCATTGATCTTAATCAGCTGTTGACTGAAATCTTCAAAATGATCCAGATGTTCATGCAGTAAATGGTGGTATTCGAAACTATATTTTCTGGCAAAAGGATCCTTGATTCGATGGATACGATAAATGTACTTGCGCATGTGAGCATCAAATCTGGAGTGAAAACGATGCATTGGATCTTGCCAGATGTGACTTACTGCAATCTCAGGAGGCAATAATGCATTCAGTGATGAAATTTTTAAAGATTGGAGACCAAGATCGTCCAGATCCGTATGTGCAAAATATCTTCTCGCATGTACTCCTGTGTCCGTTCTACCGCAGCCTGTGATCTCAACTTGGGATTGTCTGGTGAGGATTTGCAGTTTTTCTTCCAATACAGATTGTACTGAGCTTTGGCCGGGTTGCTTCTGCCAACCGCAGAAAACACTACCGTCATAATCGATTTTAAAGACGAGTCTTGTGGAATTTGATTCCGATTCAGACTGAGGAATCATCTCCAGTGGGAGTTTAACCTACCAGAGAATTGTCCTTTGCAAAAGCATGTGCGTACATCATAGCTCCACCGGCTATTGACAAATCTTTCAAAGCGGACACCATCGCCATACCATTGTTCATAGTTGCACCTTTGAGGTGAATCAGCGTAATAATGAGAATCATGAGTACAGAAAGTAATATCGCTGCTAATTTGTCAAATTTGCCAAGCAAGGCACTGATGCCGAAAGCCACTAAACAGATTCCGGTTACATAAATCATTGCAACTCCACCGAAGGGAGCTTGATCTGCCATTTTTTGAGCTCCTACCAAATGGAAGATCCCAAAAACTAAAATTGGTGTGATGAAAAAGTACTTTCCCAGGCTAGTCAATGAATTCATATTTTGAATTTTGTTTCAATCAAAAATAGATAAAAAAATAATATACCCTAAATTTTTATTCAGGAGACTTTTTTCTGAGGAAACAAATAATGAGCATTGAAATAGTCCATGTCCACTTGTAGCGTTCCACGAAATCCGGAGTCTTTAAGAGAATACATACTTTCACGAAACAATGTTTCACAGATGGATCTCAATCCCCGGGCACCCAACTTATTTTCAATCGCAACTTCTGCCATTTTCTCCAAAACATCCGTATGGATATGCAATTTGATACCATCCAGTTCAAACAATCTTTGATATTGCTTGACGATTGCATTTTTGGGCTCGACTAGTATTCTCACCATAGCGCTCTTGTCCAGGGTATGAAGTGAAGCAATGACCGGTAGCCTTCCCAAAAGTTCGGGAATCAAGCCAAATTTTTTGACATCCTGGTGGCTTACCTGGTCTATGATTCTATCCTTTGATTCATCTTGAGCAGAAACGTTATGATATCCGATAACCTGAGTATTCAGACGTTTTGCAATGATTTGCTCTAAACCGTCAAAAGCTCCTCCACAAATGAATAAAACATTCTGAGTATTCACTTTAATGAACTGCTGCTCTGGATGCTTTCGGCCTCCTGCAGGAGGCACATTCACCTCCGCTCCTTCCAAAATCTTGAGCATGGCTTGTTGTACTCCTTCGCCTGAGACATCTCTTGTGATCGAGGGATTTTCACCTCTTCTACCTATTTTGTCGATTTCGTCGATGTATATGATTCCCCTCTCTGCAGAAGGGACATCGTAATCGCAGGCCTGTAATAAACGACTTAACATACCCTCCACGTCTTCTCCAACATATCCAGCTTGTGTGAACGAAGTAGCATCTACTATTGCAAAAGGTACGTCCAGCAATTTAGCTATAGACTTGGCCATTAAAGTCTTACCGGTTCCGGTAGGGCCAATAAACAGGACGTTGGACTTTTCAAGCTCTACATCATCGAAATTGCCTTTTGATACCAATCTTTTATAATGGTTTACCACCGCTACTGCCAAGGTCTTTTTTGCTTCATCCTGGTCTATGACGTACTGGTCCAGATATTGTTTGATGTGGACCGGACTCAGGTCCGATAATTTTTGATTGAATGACTTTCTGCTTTTGGGTGGTTTGAGGCCTTGTTGCTCATCTTCTATCAATAAGGAATTGGCATGACTCACACAATCTGAACAGATGTACGTATCTTCTGCCCCTTCAAACATTTGCGGGAGTACACTTTCATCTCTTCCACAAAAGGAGCAAAATCGATATTGACGTTGCTTTCTTTTTGCCATTACACCGCTTTCTTTTTGCCTTTGACGAGAACCTCGTCCACTAAACCGTAGTCTTTAGCTTCCTGAGCTGTCATCCAATTGTCTCTGTCACAATCTTGCTCGATCTTCTCGACTGTTTTGCCGGTATGCTCTGCCATGATGGTGTACAACTCTTTTTTGAGGGTCTTGATTAAATTATAGGAGATTTCCATGTCAGTAAACTGACCTTTCATACCACCACTGGGCTGGTGTATCATGACGCGGCTATGTTTTAAGCAGGTACGTTTGCCTTTGACACCTGCGCACAGGAGCACAGCTCCCATAGATGCAGCAAGACCTGTACAGATCGTTCCTACATCAGGATTGACAAATTGCATGGTGTCGTAGATCCCAAGTCCGTCAATGACAGAACCACCGGGACTATTGATATACATTTGGATATCGCGTCTTGGATCTGCTGAATCCAAAAAGAGAAGCTGTGCCTGGATCACATTAGCCACATAATCATTGACAGGCACACCCATAAATATGATTCTGTCCATCATTAATCTTGAAAACACATCCATACCGACAACGTTAAGCTGTCTTTCTTCGATGACCTGTGGAGTAAAATCGGTGATGTCAGGAGCTCCAGTTACTGATTGTTCCATATATTTTTGAAGGTGCATGCCTGACATCCCTAGATGGCGGGTTGCGTACTTGTAAAATTCGTCTTGTGGAAACATATTAATTAGCTTTTTAAATGAATGGGCTGAGCCAAAATTAGAGGAATAAACAAGCTTGGAGTGTGAATGTTTACCTTATCTATGTTCCATTATTTGCAAATACTTAGAACTCATTTGAAAGAGCTGAGATACCTCGCTTATATCTTTGGACTTGGTACCACCATCATGTTGATGACCCCTTCATGTAAGCCAAAAGTAACACTGAGCACACCAACAGAAGGTCATATCCTCGTAGGTGTCGATCAGGAATTGATGTCCTTGATGGTTCAGATGGAAGATATATTCGAGAGAAATTACAATCATGCTCAGGTGGATCTTCAGGCATTTGAAGAAACTGACCTGATCAACACCTTCTTGAAAGACAGCTTACAGTACATTGTGACTTCAAGGGATCTAAATCAAAAAGAACTGGATTATTTTAAGAAATTAGAAATTGTCCCCAGGAGATACTCGCTGGGTACCTCGGCGCTCGCTTTTGTCGTCAACAAAGCCAACTCGCGGGATACTGCGCTAACTTATGAAAAATTGCTCGAGTTCATCTGTATCAAGCCACTTTCTGATTTTAAACAGTTGGTTATAGAAAATACACGTTCCGGCATAGCGCATGTATTGTTGGACAAATGTCAGTCTGAGAATCTCCCTTCTCATATATACGCCAAAAAGTCAAAGTCAGAGGTTTTTGACTATGTTGAAGCACATCCTGAAGCCATTGGACTTGTCGATTGGAGTGCATTGAGCGATAGTGATGATCCTGTGGCAAAGAAGGAGTTATCCCGAGTTCGACTCCTGGCTGTATCCAGACCAATGGATTCTGTTCAGCAAGGCTTTGTGTTCCCTTACCAGTACAATCTTCAAGATAAAATCTATCCCTTCACCCGAGATCTTTACATCATTTCCAGAAGTGGTCGCAATGATCTTGGCCTAGGATTTGCTTCATTTATGGCAGGGGAAATAGGGCAGAAGATTTTACTCAAAGCAGGCCTTTTGCCAAAATATCAGTCTGAAAGATGGATCGAGATCAAATCGAAAAATCTGGACGTAGTAGAATAATTGTTTTAATGAATTCTTAACAGGCGAGGACAAACGTTTCATAAGAAACTAATGTCTATGAGCAAAGAGCATGACTCTCAAAGTTAAAAATTCAGATTTTATCAGATGAAATCATCTATTTTTGCAAACTTTAAAAGAAAACGAACAGGTATGAACTCTTTTTCGAGATTATTCTCGCTTTTGGCAATGTTTGGATTGCCACTTTTGCTTGGGTCACAGACTTTACAGGAAGGTATAAAGCAGTTTGAAAATGAAAACTACAATGCGGCATTATTGACTTTTTCGAAGTTGAATGTCTCAGATCCAAAGAATACGATTTACCAATATTATATTGGAGAAGTACACTACGCACTGGAGAATTATTCAGCTGCTTCTTTAGCTTACAATAAGGGTCTGGAAGCGAACAACAAATGTGATATCTGTCAAATCGGTTTAGGCAAGATAGATTTGGACAATGGTAAGGCGATGGAAGCCAGGAAGAAATTTGATTATGCGCTCAAAGGAAATTCCAAAAATCATGCTTTGTACAGTATGGTCGGAGATGCTTATACCTACAGCAAAAAGCCCAATGCAGAGCTCGCTATAGAATTCCAATCCAAAGCTCGGGATCTCAATCCGGCAATTGCAAAATACTGGGCTCATCTCGGAGACGCTTACAATATCAAAGGAGATCTCGGAAATGCGATGACCAGCTATGAAACCGCTGTTTCGAAAGATAAAAACGATCCGGAATCTTACCTCAAAATGGCGAGGATTTGGTCGTCGAGCAATCAGACAGACAAGGCGATCGAAAACCTTGAGTCCGTTATTGCCTTATCACCGGATTTTGCCCCTGCCTATAAAGATTTGTACGAACTCTATATCCGTACGAACAAGTATACGAAGGTGCTTCCGATACTTCAAAAATACGTGAGTCTGTCCGGTACTGATGTCGATGCCAGAGTGCGCCTGGTCAAGTTTCTCTGTTTTCAGGCGAAAGATTACGAGCGCGCCGTTGAAGAAGGATTGTCAATCCTCACAACTAATCCTGAGCAATATACCTTACATCGCTGGTTAGCGTGGTCTTATTCCGAACTGAATAAATTTCAGGAAAGCTATGATCAAAGTGTGAAATTGTTCGAAGCAATAGCTAAAGATTCCACTCGCAAAGCTTATCCTTCGGATTACGAGTATTTTGCCAAAGCTGCATCAAAAATTGGCAATATGGAAGTTGCCGAGCAAAATTATGAAAAGCTCATTGAGATGGAACCGAGCAAAAGTGATGATATTTATGGCATGCTTGCCAAGTCCAACTATGATGCAAAAAAATATGACAAAGCGCGGGACTGGTATCTGAAAAAAGCCAACAGCTCCAAACTGAATAATTCGGAGCTCTATTATCTTGGATTGGCTTATTACAATCTGGACGCCAACCAACAAGCCGACTCCACTTTTGCCAAAGTGCTTGAAATCACTCCAACTTATGCACAGGGCTGGTTAATGCGTGCCAGAGCCAATCGTGGGATGGATCCAGATAATACTTTATTTCTTGCCAAACCATTTTATGAGAAATACATAGAATTGGCAGGAAGCGACAAAGAGAAAAATAAAGCCAACTTAGTCATTGCTTACAACTATCTGGCATATTACTACGTGCAGCAGAGTGACAATGCCATGGCTAAGACTTACTTTGAACTTACAACCTCTCTGGATCCTACCAATCAGCAAGCAGTTGAAGCTTTGAATATCCTCAACAAGGGTGGTAAGTAATGAGATAATCAGGAGTTATGATCAAATGATCGATGTGATCAACAAATCCAGCTGGGTGTACTTGATTTGAAATCGGTTGGCTAAATACTCGTTGGTCAGGCAACCTTTGAATGTGTAAATTCCATTGCGTAGACCTTTGTGATTGTAAATCAGGGGCTCTATTCCTCCTGTATCTCCTGCTTCCTGTAAGATAGATGTAAGGATATTGCTGATCCCGATTGACGCCGTTCTGGATACTTTAGAGGGAATATTGGGCACACAATAATGTACGATTCCGTGGATGATTCTGGTTGGCTTTTCATGAGAAGTCATCTGGCTCGTTTCAAAGCAACCTCCCTGGTCAATGCTCACGTCAATAATGACAGATCCGGGCCTCATTTTCATCACCATTTCCTCTGAAACTACCATAGTGGTGCGCCCTGTTTTAGAGTGGATGGCCCCGATGGCAAGATCCGCGTTGCAGAGTTCATGAGTCAATATTACCGGATTCATGGAAGATGTAAATATTTGTTTGCCCAGTCTGTTTTGGATACGGATCAGGCGATGGATTTTATCATCAAAAATGCGTACTTCTGCGCCTAGTGCCAGTGCAGCTCTGGTAGCGTATTCAGCCACGACACCTGCACCCAGGATTACTACACGGGCTGGCGGTACACCGGATATGCCTCCCAGCAGCACACCTTTACCTCGGGTGGGATCGCTGAGTAGCTCTGCTCCGGTATGTATGACTGCCAATCCTGCGATCTCGCTCATGATGCGCACGATAGGGAAAGTGCCGTCTTCTGCCTGTAAATATTCCATGGCAATGGCTGTCACTCGCTTCTGCCTCAGAGTTTGGATGAATTCCGGAGTCATGCCCGGAAGGTGCAAGGGAGAAATCAGAATCTGATTGGGTCTGAAGTAGCTGAGCTCTTCCTCTGAGGGTGGGGCAACTTTGAGAATGACGTGACTGGAATAAACTGTTTCTTTGTCGGAGGCTATTCTGGCCCCGGCCTCTGCGAACTCATGGTCTGAAAAATTGGAGGATAAGCCTGCTCCTTTTTCAATGACTATCTCATGCCCTCTTGCCACCAGATTGAGCACAGATTGAGGGACGAGGGCGATTCTTTTTTCATTAAATCCTGTCTCCTTGGGTATTCCAATTCGAATGGACGCATTTGCTTTACTCAGTGCCAGCCTTTCGGTTTGTGTTTGTAAGCTGAATTGGGTGCGAGAAAATATAGACTGCTCCGGCATTTTTATTTTTTTAGATGGAATACCCTGAGCTCCGGATTTTGGACCTCAATGCAAAGTTCAACAAATTCCTGTTCTTTTAGCAAAGGTTTTATCAGATCAGGCCACTCCACGATGCAAAAATAATCTCCAAACAAATATTCCTCCATCCCTAATTCCCGAAGTTCTGCGGATGACCTGAGCCGGAAAAGTTCCATATGAACTACTTGCTTAATGCCATAAAGCTTGTGGCTCGTATTGTAAATTGAGATAATAGAGAAACTGGGACTGGAAGCTTCATCTTCACATCCCAGAGCACGACAGATAGCCTTGGTAAATGTGGTTTTGCCTGCGCCCATTTCACCATAGAGCAGGAGGATGGCAGGAGGCATCATCTTGTCTAAGATGTTTTTTGCCACCGAATCCAGGTCGGATTCACGAGCATAAAATATGAGATCAGATTCCATAACCACGATACAAAAATCGACAAAATCCGGTCAAACGGATGAGCTTTTTTTTGTTATAAAAATGTTTCAGAATTAAGCGATTAAGTGCAGGAGGAATTCAAATTTTAGGCATATTTAATGTATTTTTGCACACCCATAAAGAAAAAACAATTCATGAGTAAAAATCAGGAGTATAGCGCCAGTAGTATTCAGGCCCTTGAAGGTCTGGAAGCGGTGCGAAGGAGGCCGGGTATGTACATTGGCTCGACCGATGAGAAAGGTCTCCATCACCTCGTCTGGGAAGTTGTGGACAACGCCATAGACGAACATCTTGCCGGTTATTGTACACATATCACTGTATCTATCCTCTCGGATAATTCCATACAAGTTGAAGACAACGGGCGAGGTATCCCTGTGGATATGCACGAGAAATTGAAGAAATCCGCCCTGGAAGTCGTCATGACTGTACTTCACGCCGGAGGTAAGTTTGACAAAGATTCCTACAAGGTCTCTGGAGGACTTCATGGAGTCGGTGTCTCTTGTGTGAATGCATTGTCTTCCTATGTTAGGGTAGAAGTGAGGCGCGATCACAAGAAATATATGCAAGAGTACGAGAGAGGTAAGCCCAGAGCTGATGTGTCTGAGATCGGAACCTCTGTCGATACGGGAACTACGGTGTTGTTTAAGCCCGATGATGAGATTTTTGAAACGCTGATCTTTAAGTATGACACTCTGGCACACAGGCTGAAAGAGCTTTCCTTCCTCAACAGCGGACTGCATATATACCTGCGTGATCTGAGAGAAGGTCAGGCCAGGGAAGAGGAGTTTTATTCTGAAGGTGGACTCGGAGAGTTCGTCAACTATTTGGATTCCGGCCGCAATCCGCTGGTGGAAAATCCTATAGTCATCCGCGGCAAAGAGGACAATATCGACGTAGAAATCGCGATGAGGTACAATACGGGCTTTCAGGAGAACGTATTCTCTTTTGTCAATAATATCAATACCAGAGAAGGTGGAACTCACGTCAATGGGTTTAAAAGGGCTCTGGCGAGAGTTTTCAAGCAATATGGAGACGACAACAATTTGTTTTCAAAACTGAAAGTAGAGCTTTCCGGTGAGGATTTTCGGGAAGGATTGACTGCGGTGGTTTCAGTGAAGGTCCCGGAGCCACAGTTCAAGGGGCAAACCAAGGGTGAGTTGGGTAACTCTGAAGTGGTGGGAGTGGTATCCCGAATCGTCGGCGACGCACTTTCCAGCTATCTTGAAGAAAACCCAAAGGAAGCCAGACGTATCATAGACAAGGTGATCCTTGCTGCGACAGCAAGGGAGGCTGCCCGCAAGGCGAGAGATATGGTACAGCGCAAGAATGTGTTGACGGGAAGCGGTCTCCCCGGCAAACTGTCCGATTGTAGTTCTCGTGATCCATCGGAATCCGAGATATTTCTGGTGGAAGGAGATTCAGCGGGTGGTACTGCAAAACAAGGCAGAAACAGGCATTTTCAAGCTATACTGCCACTGCGGGGTAAGATTCTCAATGTCGAAAAAGCCCTGGAGCACAAAATCTACGAGAATGAAGAGATCAAAAATATGTTTACTGCACTGGGTGTCCATATTTTTGAAGATGAGGATGGCGAGCGAAAATTGAATACAGCCAAATTGCGATATCATAAGGTGGTTATCATGTGCGACGCCGACGTTGACGGAAGTCATATCACGACCTTATTGTTGACATTTTTTTACAGGTACATGTATGAGTTGATCGAACGCGGCCATGTGTATATCGCCCGACCTCCCCTGTACCAGGTCAAGAAAGGTAAGGACTTCAAATATGCCTGGAATGAGAAAGAAAGAAAGGAATTTACGATAGAGCTCGGCAAGGGTAAAGAAGACAGTGTGCATATCCAACGCTACAAAGGTCTCGGTGAGATGAATGCAGAACAGCTCTGGGAGACAACTATGGATCCCGATCGCAGATTACTGTCCAAAGTCACCATCACAGATGCGATGGCTGCGGATCATTATTTCAGCATACTGATGGGGGACGATGTGCCTCCGCGTCGTGAATATATTGAAGCGAATGCTACCTATGCGAAAATTGACATTTAGCAAGATTACTTGTATTAGTAGTTTGAATTGAGAAAGTGGCTGGACGAGATTTTTAGCGTTCAGTAGATAAGGGTAAATTTTTTTTAATCTGAGTTAGTCTGCATTGCCGATGCGGCAAGCAATAAATATTTTCCACCCTCAGCTACCGCAATACCGGGCGCTTACCGGAGCCGTAAGGAGGTCTGAGAAGTTTAAAGGGAACTTTGAGCTATTAAAGTGCAATGCAGTCAGCCTGCACACCACTCGAATCAGGATAGGAATGGATTCCTCTTTCGCTGTCAGGCAGCAGATATAGACCTATAGAAAAAAATCTACCCTCCCACTAAATGACAAATCAAATTGTATAACTTTGTCACAAAGTCCTAAACTGCCTTAAAAAATGAAAAGAAAGCCCATCACACATAGAAGATATCTACGCCATAAAATATATACGCCATAATGGCGTAGATAAAGATGTTAGCGGCAAGCATTACGAAACAACCGAAACTAATTAATATCACAATTAATATAAACAAAAAATAATATGACAGACAGCGACAGTAGAGCAGAAAATGCAATTTCAAATCAAGTAACAATTGCCTATTTTATTTTGGTTCATAGGTTTCCAGAACAATTCAAGCGACTTTTCAAAGCACTTTATCACCCTGAAAATCATTACTTAATTCATTTAGACAAAAAAGCAAGTATTGAAATTTATGACGACATAAAAGATTTTTTAACCGATTTTCCAAGTACATACATTTTGGAAAGTGAAAATGTTGTTTGGGGTGGATATAGTATGGTTCAAGCAGAACTTAATGGAATGAATTATCTATTAAAATTAAATCTTGAATGGGATTTCTTTATCAATTTAAGTGGACAAGATTATCCATTAAAATCTCAAAAAATAATTAGAGAATATCTTACAAAAAACAAAGGAAACAACTTCCTAAAAATTGCTGACCAGTTGGTTGTAAGACCTGAAACAATGAACAGAATTGAAAACCATTTTACAGAAACAGCAGATGGTTTTAGTGAAATAACTTATAAGAGGGCTTATTTAAAAGATGTAGTACCTTATATTGGCGGACAATGGATGATTTTGACAAGACAATGTTGTGAGTTTATTTGTAATAGTGGAGAAGCTAAAAAGTTTGAAGATTACTACAAAAATACACTAATTGCTGACGAATCATTTTTTCAAACAGTGCTTATGAATACTTCATTTGACGGAGTTCTTATTAATGACGACAAAAGAGCCATTATTTGGATACCTGATGGAGATATAAAATTAAGACCAAAAACATTTACAGAAGATGATGTAAAATTTCTTTTAGAAGGCAATAATTTATTTGCACGAAAATTTGACGATAACATTGACAGTAATATAATAGACAATTTGGAACTATTTTTTAACCAACCTCTTAACAAAGTAGAAATGCAAAACTAAAATATGCCAGCCGCTAACATTTAGCCGTATAGAAGAAAGTCCAAAGGAAAAATACAATAAAAAGCTAATCGTCACTTACAGATAATGATAAAATAAAACTACAACGGGCTTTCTGCTATAAAGCTGAGAGAAGGGTCTCTCAGTTCTCTCATCAGATGCATCTCTATGCATCTGGTCTTGAATAAAATTCAAGACTTCATTCGTTCATATTCAACGAGACCTCTTCTTAGGTGTCATAGTATATCAATTGAGTTTTTTTGGTCAAGCTTTTACCTTTTTAGTAGTACAATTATTAGTTTTTTGCATAGCTTCGCCACAGAAAAATCTACATTAATTTTTCTGTAAGTAAATGTATAACAATATTTATTTAGGGTAATTTTCATGGAATGTCGATGTTTATTAATGGAGAGCCTTTGTTTTGTATGGTCTTGACATCGATCAAAATGCCGTTGATGCAAATACTTGTTTTGATCAGGATTAATTTTCCAGTTTTGCAGATGGGACATAGACTTATGTCAATTCCTGTTTTGATCAACATGCGCAAATGAACTGGTACTTCAACTTTTGGCATTGGTGATGGCAAATCAGTTGATCATACAAATTTGCTAAACGCAGCTTTTTTCCTCGGTGTGACAAATATCCGGCATGATGTGTATAATCCGGAGCAAGGGTTACCACCAAAAAAAGTTCACTATTGGATAATCGGGCGGTAAGTTGCTTACCGGAATAGTCACAAGAAAGACCCTAATTTTTCTCAAAACTGGCTTGTTTTAAGCCTGTGGGAGCTCTTATTTTTTTAAGTAAATTATTGGTGGTCTATAAAAATGTTGCCTTTATCACTTCTAAAATTCGGTGATATGAAATTTTACCGGGTGATTTATGAAGTTGAAAACAAAAAATATGGTATTTTCACAGTCTGACGTTGTAAGGCATTTAAAAAGCGACAGCAATAATATGACGCAGATGAAAATCTTTATTTGTTACAGAATCATAGGCAGAGTTGAAGGAGACCAAACAATAACAGCTTTGTTGAACGACTCAGAAAACGTTGCACCATACTTTCTTACCTGTTTCAACGCCATGCCGAAAATCAAATGCAAAACTATTTACGCAAAGCGGTTGTACCTTTCAACCCGAGAACTAAATATGCAGAACCAGAAAAAGTTCTGCATCTGTGAAATCAGTAAAACAAATTATCAAAACCGAAAAAGAATGGAAAGCAAAATTGGAAAGAGAAATTTTCAGTGATGCTGACATTCAAAAAGCGAGAGGCTATTTGCTAACTCTATTTCAGTATGAGAACAGTTGAAAACACACTAAAATGTGATTTCCGAAGGTTTGCCTTTTTAATCCTTAGAAATTACACCATAAATCACATTATACTGTGATTTTATTTGCTTAATTGGAAAATGAAAGCTAATTTTGCCTCATAAATCACAGTATAATGTTAGTCAAAGACCTTGGAGTAACCATAAGAAACAGAAGAAAGGAGTTAAGTATTACTCAACCACACTTGGCTGAATTGGCAAAAGTGAGCACCAACACTTTGTATAAACTGGAGCGAGGACAAGGCAATCCTTCATTGGAGGTTTTGAATAAACTGGCGGAAGTATTGGGTATGGAACTAACACTTGAGGTAAAAAGAAGCATGAATAAATGAGAGCAATGGAAATATATCGCAACGGAACATTAGCAGGAATACTGACAGAAGAAAACCGTCAGCATTTTGTATTCAGGTATGACGACATTTATTTCAACGATGCAGCCAATCCTGCTATCAGTTTAACCCTTCCTAAAACTCAAAAGGAATACAGCAGCGAATTTTTGTTTCCATTTTTCTTTAACATGCTTAGCGAAGGAGTAAACAGAAAATTGCAAAGCACACAATTGAGAATTGACGAAGAAGACAATTTCGGGCTACTCATGGCAACCGCACAATACGATACCATAGGAGCAATAACTGTAAAACCAATTGCAGCAAAATGAATTTAGGTGAGTTGAAATATTGTCCCGGAACTTTGGCTGAAGGTTTTAACACATATAGCCCAAGTTGCTTACGGAATTTGTTCAATGGCAAAAAAGTGAATCATCTTTTACCCTATGAGCAACCACAGCAAAGCGAAGAAGTTGCAGAGCAGTTCATGGAAAACCGTAAACGCATATCCATATCGGGTGTGCAAGAAAAATTGAGTTTTCTTTTAGAAAAAAATTTATTGCGTTTGACAAATGAAGGGGAACATGGCACTTACATACTCAAACCCATACCAAGAGATTTGAAAAAAGTAGACCAAGTTCCTGCCAACGAACATTTAACTATGCAGATAGCTAAACAGGTGTATGGACTGAACACGGCAGAAAATGCCATGATTTTTTTCAAAAATGGTTCGCCTGCCTACATCACAAAACGATTTGATGTAAAAGAAGATGGAAGCAAATGGGGCAAAGAAGATTTTGCAACGCTAGCAGGAAAAACAAAGGACAATGCAGGAGCAAATTTCAAATACGAATACAGCTATGAAGAAGTTGGAATGTTGATACAAAAATATGTTCCAGCTTGGCGGGTAGAAATAGAAAAATATTTTTCGTTAGTGGTATTCAATTTCTTGTTTTCAAATGGTGACGCACACTTAAAAAATTTTTCGCTGCTTGAATCAACAAAAGGAGATTACTTGTTAAGCCCTGCTTATGATTTGGTAAATACAAAACTGCATGTAGATGATTCTGATTTTGCTTTGGATAAAGGATTATTTGCAGATGGATTTAAAAGTGAACAATACAAAAAAAGCGAACATCCTTCTAAAAGTGATTTCACAGAATTTGCAAAAAGAATAGGTGTAGCAGAAAGCAGAGTTAATAAATTAATATATCCATTTTTAGAAAATCAACCCTATATGGAAACCTTGGTAAGTCGGTCCTTTTTAAGCGATGCTAACAAAAGAGGGTATTTGCTGATGTATAACACAAAACGAAATTATTTGATAGCATAAATGAGCTACGAATATTCAGAAGATGGACTGGTTGAAACAGCAACCCAGCAAGTTCTTGAAGAACTTGGTTGGGAGGTTGCCTATGTGTGGATTAAAGAAACATTTGAAGCAAGCGGATTACTTGGCAGAGAAACAAAAGCGGAATAATTTTAGGAGGTATTTGTTACATGCATTAAAGCAACTGAACGAAGGTTTGCCTGATGATGCTTACCTTCCTCCCGCATTGCTTGTATTACGCCTGTGGGAACGATTATTTTTTTTGCAAACTATTCGCGGTCTATATAAATGTTGCCTTTATCACGTCTAAAATTCGGTTATATGAAATTTTACCAGGTGTTTTTTACAGTTGAAAACAAAAAATATGGTATTTTCACAGTCTGCCGTTCGTGGAAATTACAATAGATAAAAAATGAAAAAAATAAATAGTTATTTTGCAATAGGATTGCTTTGTGTTTTTGGTCAAAACGATGTTTTGGCACAATGGGATACTGATAATCAAAACCGGATTTTCGTTTCCATAAACCCAGAAGGTTGTCCTGTTTACGATCATCCTGATAATCGTGAACTAATTGATACTATTCCATTTGGTAGGCTTCTTTCTAAAACCAACATCAGCGAAACAAAGTACGATTCGATTTACTGTGGTTCATGGGTTTCACGGGGCATTTTGAAGAAAAACCCTAATTCATCCCCAACATTATGTGCTGGATATTGGCTAAAAATTAACCTCCAAGGCAAAGTAGGTTGGATTTGGGACGGGTTTATAAGAAACTTGGATCATGTTGTGGATAGTGGGTTGGGGATGGTTAAGCAATTCTATCAACCAGAATTTCGAAGTGATTTTATTTTATTGAGAGCAGGAGTATCTTACCAATCAGAATTTAAATACAACCATGAATGGCATTGGTACGGGCTTTCCCAGGTAGGTTGTAATACTGTTCTACATGAAATAAGCGGTTTATCTCATTTTATTTCAATCGATGGGGACAAAATGAAATAACGGTATGTTACGACTGCATACTCAAACTACGAACTTGATTATATTATTGGTTCCAAAAACCAATTGAGAACTGGAATTTTGGTTGGTAGTTTTCCTGAACTGTCTGACGCTATTGAACAATCTGCTTACTTTGAGGCTGCCCGGCTTTGGGTTGACCCAATTTCGAAGGAAGTAAAAGATGGTGAAACTAAAATTGGAGAAGTATCAGATATCTATGTTGTTGGTAATACAGATAAAAAGCAAAAGTTAGATGCAGGAATAAGCGTTGGAACTTTTGGAGAAACCCTATATGGATTTGACAGATTGGAATGGTTTGGTCAGTTAGATGGCGACAATCAAACCGATTATATTATTTGTTTTTTATCCCCTCATGGGGATATGGTTACACGGCTTTATTTAAGTTCAACGGCAAAAGAGGGTGAATTAGTTTCGCCCGTTTCCGAACTGATTTACTTTGATGTCCCATAGCCTACTCTCAATGAATATTTCCTCGAACTCCATATGGTCGCCTATGTTTCCCAAAGCTCAACGCTCAAAGCCAACGCAGGGCAGTACAGTGTCCATACTCACGTTATTGGTAAATCTATGACGATAGTGCTAACCTGAAAGTTGGTACTAAAAACAACCGACGGCCACGACCAAACAATTCATAAATTGACAGTTGATAAATTATTTCACAGGACAGCTTGCTACTTCAAATCTTTATCGTAATATTGCAATCTAATTATCAGAAATGGGAGCGACAAAGAAAGAACATTTTACAGACAAACAAAATGCCATTGCGACACTCGCAAAGGCATTGGGACATCCTGCAAGGCTTGCTATTATGGAGTATTTAATGAAGGTGGACACTTGCATTTGTGGCGACATCGTTAATGAATTGCCTTTAGCACAACCTACAGTTTCTCAACACTTAAAAGAACTCAAAAACGCTGGACTTATTAAAGGCAGCATTGAAGGTAACGCAATTTGTTACTGCATTGACGAAAAAGCATTGAGTAAACTCCAAAGCTATTTCACAAACATTTCTGACAAATTAAAAAAGAAAAAAACTGATTGTTGCTAACACAAAAATTAAACAAAATGAAACTATCAACTTTCAAACAACACTTGAATAATTTAAACGCTGTAAACTTTATTCAACCAAACGGAATATATGTTCCAAGACATTTTCACTTAACAGAAGCAGGACTAATCACAAAATACTTTATTGACTGCGGTGGGACAGTAAGAGAAGAAAAGGTAATAAACTTTCAAGTTTGGGTTGCAAACGACACCGACCACAGATTAGAACCCAATAAACTTCTTCGAATTATTGAACTCACCCAAAAACTATTCGGAAACGAGGACTTAGAAATTGAAGTAGAATACCAATCCGACACAATCGGTAAATACGGTTTGGACTTTCAAGACGAAAACTTTTTACTGACAGCAAAACAAACCGACTGTTTAGCCAAAGACAATTGCGGAATACCGAAAGAACTACAATTTACCGAATTGGAAACAAGTCAAGGGTGTTGCACACCTGGAGGCGGTTGCTGCTAAACTTATGAAAGCGTATATCATTAAATATCGTAAGCCAATAGTCATAACGTTTGGCATTACACTCTTAAATATTGTCTTTGGATTTGATGCTAGGTTTACAATCATTAACTTACTTTGGCTGACTGTATGAAAAAAGTATTAGTACTATGCACAGGCAACAGTTGTCGAAGCCAAATTGCCGAAGCTTACTTGCGACATTTCGCTGGTGATAAAGCAGAAATATTTAGTGCCGGTGTAGAAACTCATGGAGTAAATCCAAGAGCAATTGCCATAATGAAAGAGGACGGCATTGACATTTCGAAACACAGATCAAAAAATATTGACGAATACTTTAATATTGATTTCGACTTTGTAATAACAGTGTGCGACAACGCCAAAGAAAGCTGTCCGTTCTTTCCGACCAAAGCCAAAAAAATGTTTCATCAAAACTTTCCTGACCCTGCAAAATCAACAGGGACAGAAGAAGAAATTTTAGAACACTTCAGACAAGTTAGGCAAATGATTAAAAGCTTTTCACAACAGTTTGTAGCCGACAACTTGTAACCACCGAGCATTGAACGAAGGAAGAAAAGCTACCGATAACACACAAGGATTGAACGAAACTTTCCTTCGATTTAATTCTGCGTTGAATGAAGCATAAGCCTCCAGCTAATCATCCGATCATATGGGAAATCAAAATTTATGGAAAGTGTAGAAATGGTACTCAAAAGATTTCATGTACTTCAATTTGATTATATTTCTTTTAATGTGGGTGCATATAGCGAGTTAGATTCTTAAATTGGGGCAATTGTATATCGACTCGATTATGGATTCACTCGTTTTGACTTCCTGTTTTTGCAAATGCAGGTGGAAAATCATCTGCGAAGTATTAGCGCTGAAGGTCAATATTCGGATCATCTTACCTGATTTACAACCAGGACATGAGTCCGGGTCGAAAATGACATCTGCTTTCAAGAAAGACCTTAGCATTTCTAAGAATTGGCTTGTATTAAGCCTGTAGGAGTGCTTATTATTCTGCGAACTATTCGGCCATCTAAAAAAATGTTGCCTTTTAGCCATCAAAACTCGGATATATTAATTATATCAAGGTATTCTATGTTTTCAGAAACAAAAAAATGGTATTTTCAAAGTCTGCCATTGCACAAGGCAATAAGTTAACGGCACGATGAAAAACCTATCAACTTAACATATAAAAATCGTAACTTTGAGAGACATAAGTCATTATAAAAAGTGAAACAAAGAATTTACATAGACACATCAGTTTTTGGAGGACTTTTTGATGAAGAGTTTAAAGAATATACAATTACCCTGTTTGAAAGAATTAAAGATGGTGAATTCATAATTCTATACTCAACTGTAACGCAGGACGAACTTGAAAACACACCTGAAAAAGTAAAAGACCTTGTAAAAAACCTTAAAGCCGACTTAACTGAGTTTATTGAAACAACTGATGAAGTAGTGGACTTAGCGAAAGAATACATAGCTGAAAAAGTTGTTGGACACACAAGTTTTGCTGACTGTTTACACATTGCTTTGGCAACTATTAACCGAGCAGACTTTTTAGTAAGTTGGAACTTTAAACATATAGTAAACATCGAAAGAATAAGGGGATACAACTCAATCAACATAAAAAAAGGTTACAAACAATTAGAAATACGTTCACCTAGAGAATTTGAAAAATATGAAGACGACTGAAAAAACATTTGACGCTGTAAAATTTATGCGTCAACAACGAGACAAATTGAGCGAGAAGTTATCCAAAATGACGAAAGAAGAAATTTTGGAATACTTCAAAAAAAGCAAAACACAGACTACAATAAAGCCCTGTGGATAACGTACAAAGCTTTAACAAAATATTCCTTCGATTTAATTCTGTGTTGAATGAAGCATAAGCCTCCAGCTAATCATCCGATCATATGGGAAATCAAAATTAAAGGAAAGGATAGAAATGGTGCTCGGAAGATTTTCATAAGCCAGATTTTATGGTTATTTGATTTGTATGGTGGTAGACAGGCGAGTATGATCTGTTTTAGAAACAATTAAAATCCTACCAGTAATTCAATGATTGATTTGGAGGTCGTAATGAAAATCAAATTGTCAATACAATCTTGTATAAAATTGAGCATTGTATTTTCAGATTGGATAATTCCCAGTAAAATTCAATAACAAAGATCGGTTTATAGCATGAACCGGACGAAGGGCTTGGTGCGGAAGCACGGAGCGAATAGCGAACCCCGCAGGAGGGCGACCCGCAGTCTGTTGCAGACAAGGGACATGCCCACATGGTGATTTGTATTGTGAAAACAGGGGATAGGCAATATTCGTATTGCGAGAACAGGCATTTCATAGAATCTTACTAACTTGGCAGCTAAAGCTAATCTCATACGATGGAGCAAACGAAGCAAACCAACTATGGCGCAATGTCTGTATTGATCACCGTATTTTTTTTCTGGGGCTTCATAGCTGCCGGAAATGGAGTATTTATACCATTCTGCAAACATTATTTTAAACTCGATCAATTTCAAAGTCAGCTCATTGATTTTGCATTTTATGGCGCATATTATATAGGTGCGCTGCTCTTGTTTATCTGGGCCAATATCAGCTCTCGTGATGTGGTATCGTCCTGGGGCTACAAGAAGAGTATCGTGTATGGTCTCTTGTTTTCATTATTGGGTGCCATAGCCATGATACTCGCTGTGTTGTGGAGTGATGCGGGTTCAGGTTTTGGGTTGTTTCTGGGAGCTTTTTTTATTCTTGCACTGGGATTTTCTCTCCAGCAAACCGCTGCTAACCCCTTTGCTCTGACATTGGGTGATCCTGCTAGCGGAGCTCATCGTATCACTTTGGGAGGTGGTATCAACTCATTCGGCACTGCGATCGGCCCTATAGTGGTAGCCTTGGCCTTGTTTGGCACACCAAATATCAGCGATACCATGATCCAATCATTGAGTTTGAATAAAGTGGTAATCCTTTATGTCTGCGTAGGTGCGCTTTTTCTGATCGCCGCCGGCATGTTTTGGTTTTCAAAAAAAGTACCGGATGGGGTTCAAGACAGCACTGTTGAACCGGCAAGAAAAGCGATGTTTCTCATGATTGCCATCACCTTAGTGCTCGTGATCTGTTTTCTTTTCGTGTTCAATAGTTACAAATTAACGGATGCCGGATTGACCGTGGATGCTCTGCACGAATTGGAATCATATCGGATGAAGTGGTTGATTGCAGCTTTGCTTTCAGTCATCATAGGTTTGCTCACAGCGCGTATAGCTTCATCACAGAATGCAGAAGGCTGGGGAGCACTAAAATATCCTCAACTCATCCTGGGCATGATAGCCATTTTCGTGTACGTAGGCGTAGAAGTCACGATACAAAGTAATATGGGTGAATTGTTACGCAGGCCTGAGTTTGGGTCCATCCAGTCGGCGGATATTGCACCTTATATTTCAATGTATTGGGGTAGTCTGATGGTAGGTCGCTGGACAGGGGCCATCCCTGTTTATAAGACATCCGCTAAAGTCAGAAATTTGTTGACATTCGGTGTGCCTCTGATCGCATATATAGTCGTCTTGTTGGTCAATATTATCGCACAAAAGAATGTATCCGCACTGTATTACTATGTTTTCTGCATTCTTGTAATGGTAGCAGCTTTCTTCATGACTCAGAGTAAACCCGTGGCAACACTTTTGTTATTTTCTTTACTTGGAATCGTTGCCATGTTGATCGGTATCATGACAAGCGGTATTGTATCGATATATGCATTCTTGAGTGGAGGTTTGTTCTGTTCAATTATGTGGCCATGTATTTTCTCACTTTCACTTGCTGGTCTTGGAAAATTAGAAACACAAGGGGCCGCATTTCTGATCATGATGATATTGGGTGGTGCCATTATTCCACCATTACAAGGGAAGCTGGCTGACCTTCCGGCGATTGGTATCCACAATAGTTATTGGATCACTGTAGCCTGTTTTGGATATCTTGTCTTTTTTGCCTGGCAAGTAAAAACTGAGCTCGCGAAACAAGGGATAGATTATGATCAACAAGTTAGTATGTCTCACGAATAAAATATTCTCCTATTAAGCAAATCAATATGAAAATTTTAAAGCCTATCATCCTGATCACATTTGCAGCCATTCAGTTGCTGTCTGCTCAAAGCGTAGGGTCGGAATTCTCCATTCAAAAAGATAAAAAAACCATCAGGCCATTAAATTCTCAGATGGATGTGGATCATGTCATCGCAATGCTGCCTCAACTCTTGCAACTCCAGGAAGGAACTCAAATGATCAGCATATCCAAGGAGAAAGATTTCATCGGGTTGACGCATGAAAAATTTCAAATGATTTATTCAGGCTATCCCGTTGAAGGCGCACAATATATAGTCCATTCGCGTGGTCAGATTTTTATAAACTCGAATGGTAAAATTCCGGATGCAGTTTTTGCTGATCTAGGAATAAATATATCACCTTCGGATGCGATTCAGATCGGTATGGGTGACAGACAGGCAAATGAATATGCCTGGCAAAATATTGAACTTGAGAACAGACAAAAAGAATTGGAGAATAATTCAAAGGCAAGTCTTTATCCAAAACCTGAATTGGTATGGGCTGATTTCGTCACTCCTGGAGTGTTCGAACTGTGCTATAAATTGGATTTGTTTTCGACTCAACCTGAAGCTCGGGAATGGATTTATGTTCATGCTTCAAATGGTGTGATCATCCAAAAAATAAATCAGATCTGTACTATTCAAGTGGAAGGTCTGGCTAAAACAAAATTTGCAGGAACTCAAAAAATTATCGTTGATAGTCTGGCAGCAGATCGATTCATTTTGAAAGATGAAAGCAGAGGAAATGGCGTTCACACACTCAACTCCAAAACCGCGAGCAGCTTCGAAGATTCTGAAGAATTTGTGGATTCTGATAATTACTGGAATAATGTCAACGGAGCTTTGGATGAAGTTGCGACAGATGCGCATTTTGGAGCGGAGAAAACCTATGATTATTTTTTTCAAAAATATAAGCGCAACAGTATTGACAATAATGGATTTAAGATTTATTCATTAGTGCATTACAATTCTAATTGGAATAATGCCAGTTGGAATGGACAGACGATGAATTACGGTGATGGAGATCGAACCACATATCATCCTTTTACTTTGCTGGACATTTGCGGTCATGAAATCACCCATGGTGTGACTTCCAATACGTCAAATTTGGTATACCTCAACGAATCCGGTGCACTGAATGAATCCATGTCAGATATTTTTGGAAAACACATCAAAACCTGGGTTTTCGATACGACTGCAAGTCAGTGGACATTGGGCACAGGATTGATGAAGTCAAATGCCAACTCCGGCTTGCGTTCATTTTCTGATCCAAACCTGTATCAGTGCCCAAAATACTACAAAGGAAAATACTGGATTTTTGGACCTGAAGACAACGGTGGAGTACATTACAATAGTGGGGTATTGAACTATTGGTTTTATTTACTTACAGAAGGAAAAAAAGCTAAGAATGAGATAGGAAAGACGATAGACGTCGCTAAAATCGGAATGGACAAAGCAGCAGAAATAGCATATCTGATGAATTCTGCTTATCTGACCAGCAGATCAAATTATGATGATGCTGTAGAAGCTTCCATGCTTGCTGTGGAAGCATTGTACGGTCAATGTTCTGCAGAAGAAAGTGCAGTACAGGCTGCTTGGTATGCTGTCGGACTGAGTCAAAATTCAGGCAAAGTTTACGATGTTTTTGCAGAGAATAATAATAGCATCAATTCAAGCTGTTATCTGGGAGCCAACGAAAAATATACTCATGTGCTCCGATATGAAAACTGCAATAGAGTCATTCCACAAGGGACAATTTTTTACCTGGGAGCCAAACTCGATAATTCAACTATCTGGACAGATACCATGGAGTTGAATCAAGATCTTAAAGCTGGTGATCGTCTAGAAATTGATGTACCGGTCAACATTGATCTGGATAAAATAGGAAAACACGTTTTGAAAGTGTATCACCAATTTTCTAACGATGGATTTTTGGAAAATGATACTGCAACCATATCAATCGAAAAGTACGATCCAAAAAATAGTGATACTCAGTTAAAGCTAGCATCTTTTGGAGCAATTAATTTAGGCTGTGAAGAATCAGGACCGCTGCGCGGTTTTTTTTACACCAAATACAATGGCTGTGATTCATTGACTACAAATTCACCGGTGAGCTTGGGTGCATCCATCAATGGCGAGATCGTCACCGGATCTATGAAATTAGGAAAGACTATATTCAGAGGGGATTCTAGTTTGAGTTATTTTGACCTGGACCTGACTAAGATTTTACCTTACACAAGTCTTGCTGTAAAAGTCTTTTTGGATCAAAATAAGGATGCAAATCCATTTAACGATACACTGCGCGTAAATCTCACGCGAAAGCGGGAATTGACTAAAGATATTGTACTCGAAATTTTCAATACCGTGAAGGCCAGAGATACACTCAATATTATTCCGGGTTTGAACGCAAATGCTACGGTAGGCAATAATCGTCCAATCGAGGGACCTGCTTCTATTAGAATGAGTGGTGGAAATATTAATGTTGAAGGAGAAAGGGTCGATGCTCCAAGGGATGAAAGTGAGATCTGGACAAAAAATCAAGCCAATCGCTCCAGGATTTGTATTTGTGCCAATGCTGAAAATATGACTCATGTCACATTACAGTTTGACTTAAAACAAAATGTGATTCAGACTCATGAATTTTATTTTAAGGATTACAATCATTTACTCTTTTCAACTTTGCGCGTCACAGTGGATGGAGTACAACAATCTCCTAATTTGTTTTTAGCTTCAAAAGAAGACACTTTAAAAGTGTTCAGGAAGGAAGTAGGTTTGGATGCATTTGCAGGAAAAGAGTTTGAGTTTTGTTTCGAAAATTTTGCAATTCTTGAACAGAATTATGATCAGCTTCGGATAGGTGATGCAACGTGGATCGACAATATTGTATTGAAGGATCAGGTGCTTGCAAGTAAGGATATCTCTACAGATGAATTTCAAGCGAATATCATATATGACGGTAAAGATGGATTGCCAAAGTTGTATCTGGAAAATGCACAAGAAGGGCAGATTTATATTGCAATGCACGACATTTTAGGCCGATCTGTGGGTAGTCTGAAACAAGGTGTCAATGCAGGTGACCGGATATTGGATTTGCCGATAGAAAAATTGGTTCCCGGTTTATACTCTTGTTCCGTTCGCAATGATTCAGGGAGAATTAAAAGCATGCTGTTTTACAGGTAAAAAAGTCCGTTAATATAATCGAAGTCGGAGATGAGAGATTTCGTCATGAGGAGTGACGCCTATGGCGAAACGAATGGATATATTTTCAATTCCTGTTTACCGGAAAATTGGCTTACAATCGTTCCAATACTGCAGCTATGCCCTGACCTCCACCTACACAGGCGGTAACAAGGCCATACTTCTGATGGCGTCTACCGAGTTCGGCGAGCAAAGTCATGGTCAAGCGAGCCCCACTGCATCCCAAGGGGTGCCCAAGCGCTATAGCTCCACCATTCACATTGACCCGATCAGGATCCAAACCCGCTTCACGAATGACGGCAAGTGATTGTGCTGCGAATGCCTCGTTGAGTTCTATCAGATCGATATCGGACAAATTTTTATTGGCCATCTGGAGCGCTTTTGGTATTGCTTTGCAGGGCCCTATTCCCATATAGAGAGGATCCACACCTGCGACTGCGCATGAGACCAAGCGACCCAGAGCTTGCAAGCCAAGCTGCCTGACGATGTTTTCACTACAAACGAGGGCAAATCCGGCACCGTCGCTGGTTTGAGAAGAGTTACCAGCAGTAACAGAACCTCCCAGGGCAAATGCCGGTTTGAGGGCAGCGAGTGCCTCCAAACTTGTATCCGCTCGTATGCCGTCATCAAGTTTTACAGTTGATTTGCGACTCGTCTTTTTGTCATTGACCACTGAAGTCTCTTCAATCTCAATCGGGAATATCTCGTCGTCAAAGAGATGATTTTGCTGTGCTTTGGAGGCGAGCTGATTGGATCGAAGCGCAAACAGATCCTGATCTTCTCGGCTCACATTATATTTTTTTGCCACCGCCTCTGCGGTGAGTCCCATACCAATGATATAGTCCGGATGCTCGCTGGCTACCATATAATTGGGAGCGAGTTTGTAACCTTCCATCGGAATCTGGCTCATGCTTTCTACACCGCCGGCTACGTAACATTCTCCCATACCTGATCTGATTTTTGCCGTCGCTATGGCAATAGTTTCCAGACCCGATGCGCAGTAGCGGTTGACAGTTACTCCCGGGGTAGATTGTCCCACTGCCCGCAATGCTATTTGTCTACCGATTTGTAATCCCTGCTCACCCTCTGGATTTGCACATCCAACGATGACATCATCTATGAGCGAGGTATCCAGTTGAGGGGTCTTGGCAAGTAATGCCTTGATGATGTTCACCGCAAGATCATCTGATCTGGTAAATCGAAATCCTCCTTTTTTTGCTTTTGTAACTGCACTGCGACAGAACGAAACGATGAATGCATCATTCATACAATCTTGTATTTAGAAGGGTAAATATAATACCAAATAAATGTTGGATCAAGAAAAATAAATGAGGTCAAAAGAGCTTGTCACAAAAATCCCGCACCATGCTTCCACCTGAAAAAGGCCTGAGTCGTTCTGTATTTGCGGAACTATTTGGAAGTCATTTATTTCGTGCTGCTCTTGGATCTTTTTGACATAAATGGTTTTTCAAAAAAAATGAAAAACAAGGTGGAAACCATCATTACTGCAGAGACCAGAATCGCAGTATATTGGATAAACGTTTTCGGGAAAGAGTTGTCATGATATACATTGAACATGAGATGACCTAGTCCCTGAATAATCGGATTGTGCAAGAGATAAATAGAGTAACACATCCCACCGATTATACAAATCAAGCTGCTTCTGGTAAACAAGCTTCCCCATCCTTTGATCAAGATCAGATAAAAGAATAATATCAATAGCAGTAATTGTAAAGTGCTGAGAAGGACCTTGAGCGAAGGATGCATAGAGCCCATATAAGTGATGTCTGTATGCTTCATACCAATCATAATGCACGCGAGTACCGGCAATAAAAATGTTGATCTAAGGAAATCATTTCTTTCGGGAGATGCGAGGAAATTTTTATCGAGAAAATATTCGCATATTAAAATTCCTATCAGAAAAAAATGGAAGTATTCATACAAACTGATGTATTGAGGTTTTGTAAATTTTGTCAATGCAGATAAAGAGAGTATGAGAACCATCAACAATATTTTACGGTATTGAGCTTGCTTGATTTTGTACAATAAAATCATCAGGAACGGTGCCAGAATATAGAATTGAATTTCTACTTCAAGACTCCAGGTGACATTGTTTATCAGAGGTAAAAATGATCTGTCATGTAAAAAATTATGACTATAAAATAAGGAAGCCAAAAAGCTCTTCCACAATTCCTGAAAGCTGTGAATTTTTAGTAGGAGTAATGCAATAAAGAAGATGAATAAACTGATTACATAAGGCGGCTCCAGACGTGTAAGCCTTCTCCGAAAGTAGGAACGCAAGGAAGGAAAAGTGGAACCATTGCGCAGCGATTCAGCGAATGGCAGTGCAAGTATAAATCCACTGATTGCAAAGAAAATATCTACACCAAAAAAACCGTGACTCATCCAGCTGTGCAATCCTGAATAATTTGATTTGTTCTGTATAAAAAAAGATTGCGGTTGCCGAAATATTAATTCACTGATATGAGAAAATACGACCATCGCGATTGCAATGAAACGCAAAGCATCTATTTCCGGTATATATTTTCCGGAACTGGTGACACGTTTTAGAGAACTGAATAACATGTAGAGATCAAAATCTTTCCATCATGAGGATGGACATGAATCCCCACATGAGCTTGTAAAAGTAAAAAATCTCACAGAATTGAGATGATTTCTGGGAATGGTCTTCATGAATCAGAGAGCAGCGGGATCCGGATGTCACCTGGAAGAAAACTTGATTTTAAGCGCTTTTTGCAATGACATAGTGGAGGATGGCTTATTGAATATCCATTTTTCGGTTTTTTTTATCGAATCGGGATTTATACAGGTTCTATAAAGCAAAATCGGATTGTCAGGAAAACAGGTATTTTTTATATATAAATAATCCTTAATATGATAAAAGCGATTAATTTTGCCAATTGACTCAAGGTCTTATGTGGTACTTTTCCACATTCACTTACAAGAAAAGGCGTAGAGTTCAATATTAATCGATCATAGTATGTCAGAAAAACAAAACTCGGAATCTCATCAGGGACATATCACGACACTGGATGGAATGTACCAGGACTATTTTTTAGACTATGCCAGTTACGTGATACTGGAAAGGGCGGTACCGGCTATCGAAGATGGACTCAAGCCTGTTCAAAGGCGAATATTGCATAGCATGTACGAGGCTGAAGATGGGAGGTATCACAAAGTGGCCAATCTCATCGGGCAGACGATGCAGTTTCACCCTCACGGTGATGCAGCTATAGGTGAGGCTCTGGTCAACTTGGGTCAAAAAGATCTGATGATCGACACACAGGGCAACTGGGGAGACTATAGGACCGGAGATTCGGCTGCTGCACCGAGATATATCGAAGCCAGACTGAGCAAGTTTGCACTTGATGTGGCCTTCAACCCGCAGCTTACTGAATGGCAGCTTTCTTATGATGGCAGAAAAAGAGAACCCGTAGCCCTCCCTATGAAATTTCCTCTGCTTTTGGCACAAGGAGTGGAAGGTATAGCCGTGGGACTTGCTACAAAAATACTGCCTCACAATTTTATAGAACTGATCAAAGCGAGTATTCAAATATTAAAAGGCAAAAGCGTTCAAATTTATCCCGATTTTGAGACCGGAGGACAGATCGACATCAGTGATTACCAACAGGGATTGCGAGGCGGTAAAGTAAAAATCCGTGCGAAGATGGAGGTGGAAGACAAAAAGAACATCATCATTCGCGAATTACCCTATGGCGTAACTACAGGCTCACTGATCGAATCCATCATCAAAGCCGCGGATAAGGGAAAAATTAAAATCAAGCAAGTCTCTGACAACACTGCAAAGGATGTCGAAATATTGATCGAACTTCAAAGCGGAGTCTCTCCCCAGGTGACCATTGATGCGCTGTATGCTTTTACACAATGCGAATTCTCGGTTTCGCCAAATGCCTGCGTGATCGTTGACGATAAACCCGTGTTTCTGAAAGTAAATGAGTTGTTGCGTATTAGTACCGAACATGCCAAGTATCTTTTGCTCAAGGAATTGGAAATCAAGAAGAGTGAAATTTTGGAAAAATGGCATCTCAGTTCCCTGGAAAAAATATTTATTGAAAATCGCATATATAGGGACATTGAAGAGTGCAATAGTTTCGAAGCAGTAATAGAAACCATCCACAAAGGCTTGCGCAAGTTCGTTGCCACTCCTTCAGAAAAAGCAGTTGCTTCTGACAAACGCATTAGACTCAACCGAGAAATAACCGATGATGATGTCACTCATCTGACAGAAATCCGTATCAAGAGAATTTCCAAGTACAATAAATTTCAGATGGATGAAAATCTGAAAGCGCTCGAAAGTGAGTTGAAGAAAACGGAACATGATATTGAACACATTACAGACTTTGCGATCCATTATTTTGAAAATTTATTAAATAAATATTCCAAAGGCAGAGAACGCAAAACGACAATCATGGAGTTTGAAGCCATACAGGCAGTGCAAGTTGTCGCAAATAATTCAAAACTGTACGTCAACAGAGAGGATGGCTTTGTAGGATATGGCTTAAAGAAAGATGAATTCATCAAAGAATGTTCTGATATAGACGATATCATCGCATTTCGGGGAGATGCGAAAATGATGGTTACACGCATTGCTGAAAAAACATATGTGGGAAAAGATTTACGTCATGTAGATGTCTGGAAGAAAGCTGACGAGCGCACAACGTACAACATGATTTATCTTGACGGAGAAACGGGTAGGGCAATGGCTAAGAGATTTAATGTCACGGGAATTACCAGAGACAAAGAATACGATCTGACAAAGGGTCATCCCAAATCGCGATTGCTTTATTTTTCTGCAAATCCTGAGGGCGAGGCAGAAATCGTATCAGTTTATCTTACTGCAGGATGCAGTGCAAAGATCAAGCAGTTTGATTTTAATTTTGCTGAACTTGAAATCAAAGGTAGATCGTCCCAAGGAAATATTGTCACCAAGTATCCGGTTCGCAAAATCAGCCTGAGGGAAAAAGGGCAATCTACTTTGGGATCTCAAAATGTCTGGTTTGATCCACACACGGGCAGACTCAATGCTGAAGAACGAGGTTGGTTTTTGGGAGGATTGAATAAAGGTGATAAATTACTCGCTATCTATAAAGACGGCAGCTATGAAATTACAGAATACGATATGCAAAATAGATATGCTTTTGCTGAATTGTATTCTATGGTAAAGTTCAAAGAGGATATTGTAGTTTCCACAGTTTACTTTGAAGGTGAAAAAAAATGGTCCATGGCAAAGAGATTTAAAATTGAAACCAGTAGCCTCGGACAAAAATTTCAGTTTATCACTGATCACAAAGATTCAAAAATGTATTGGGCAGGAACAGGGGAAAATCCTGAAGTGCTATTCAGTTACAAACGCAAAAATGAGAAATCAGAAGAGATCCTCACACTTGTTGAATTTGTCGATATAAAAGGCTGGAAAGCCATCGGCAATAAAATCGAAGATATACCATTGGTAAAAGTAGAATCTTACCAGCAAACCAAGAATCCTCCGGGTCCAAAATTGAAAATCGGAGATACCCTGGAGTTTGATTTTTAATTCGAGAGATCGTATTTTGTGTAGAAAATTTTTGTAGCATTGAGTATTGCAATTAAGGAAACGCCTACATCAGCAAAAACTGCTTCCCACATAGTCGCCAATCCTCCTGCGCCAAGTACCAATACGATGGCCTTTACCAAGAATGCCAATGCAATATTTTGCCAAACAATTCGCTTCGTTTTTTTGCCTATGAGAATAGCGGTCAGAATTTTGCTGGGATGATCGTCTTGAATTACTACATCAGCGGTTTCAATAGCAGCGTCACTACCTTTGTCTCCCATCGCAATTCCGATATCGCTGATCGCCAATACGGGAGTGTCATTAAATCCATCACCAACGAAGGCAACGCTTTGATATTGAGATTTTATTTCTTTTAATTTCTCAACTTTATCTTCAGGAAGCAATTCTCCAAAAGCGTTTTTTATTCCCAGTTGCTCTGCTATCTTTTGGACAATTGTATTCTTGTCACCGCTTAGCAATGTGATTTTAATATTCATTGACTTCAATCGTTCTGCGGTCATTTTTGCGTCAGATTTTAAGCTATCGGCAATGGTGATATAGCCTACAAATTTTTTATCAAGTGCTATAGCTATTGAAGTGTGGAGAATAGTGGCAGGGTCAATGTCATATTGAATATTATTTTTGTCCATGAGTTTAAAATTTCCACATAGAAAGTCCTTATTTTGGAAAACAGCCTTTAATCCATATCCACCGATTTCTTCTACATTTTCTAAACGTATGCCGTGATCTATTTTGCCAACGTAGTCATGGATAGCAGTCGCCACAGGATGTGTACTATGACTTTCCAACGCGTTGACCAATTGCAGAATTTCCTCTTTGTTCCATTCAGGTCCAAGGGCAATCTCTTGAACTTTAAATACTCCTTCAGTAAGTGTTCCGGTTTTGTCCATGACCACATGTTGCACATTGGCAATTCTGTCAAGAAAATTTCCGCCCTTAAATAATATTCCATTTTTACCGGCAGATCCGACTCCACCAAAATAAGCTAAAGGAATGGAAAGCACCAGAGCACATGGACAAGAAATTACAAGAAAAACCAAAGCTCTGTAAAACCATTCATTAAACACATACCGGCTGTCAAGAAAGAAGGGGATGATAGTAATGGCAATGGCGATTATAACAACAAATGGAGTATAAATTTTAGCAAATTTTCTTATAAATAGTTCTGTAGGAGCTTTTTGCAAGGAAGCATTTTGGACCAAATCCAGTATTTTGCTCAGCTTGCTGTTTTGATAATTGCTCGTCACCCTTACCAATGTGGTAGTATTTAAATTGACAATACCTGCAAATACAGTTTGTCCTTTGGTTTTTGTTTCAGGTAAACTTTCTCCGGTAAGAGCAGAGGTGTTGAAGGAAGCTTTTTCTGATATCAATTCTCCATCCAATGCCAATTTTTCTCCGGGTTTGAGTTGTAGTATATCGCCAATATTGACTTCTTCTGCTTTGATGATTATCCTCGAATTATCCTTCAGAATACTCACTTCGTCAGGTCTTTGATCCAGTAATGACTTGATGTTGGCTTTAGCTCTCCGAATAGCCAAAGTTTGAAATACTTCACCTATTGCATAAAAAGTCATTACTGCTACACCTTCCGGATATTCACCTATGACAAATGCGCCGATAGTAGCTATTCCCATGAGAAAAAACTCTGAGAATATTTCTGCTTTACGCATCGCCTCAATAGCAGATTTGAGGACCGGAAATCCAACCGGCAAATAACCAATCAAATACCAGAGCAGTCTAATATGAGATGTAAACCATGTGGGTTTTATAAAATTGTCCAGAGTCAATCCGGTGATCAATATGAAAACTGAGATTGCTGGTGGAAGGAACATTTTTAATTTGCCGTACTCGTCGTGTCCGGTGACACTCTCATGTTCGTGATCATGATCATGATGGTCGTCAGTTTGATCTGCAGTATCTGTTGGGTATTGAATTAATTTTTCTGCCCCTGCATTTTGATATATTTTTTGCGTTTGAGTACAACAGAGTTGTTTGCCTTGTGAATCGTATTTGTGTTTATGTTCCATTTTAATGTTGGCCGGAAATTTTGTTTTAAGCAATATATCATTATCATTTCATAATTCGCGTCCTCAGTATTTACTCAATCGGTTTAATCCATTAATAA
The DNA here is from genome assembly GCA_016710235.1 of Saprospiraceae bacterium. Taxonomy (NCBI): domain Bacteria; kingdom Pseudomonadati; phylum Bacteroidota; class Saprospiria; order Saprospirales; family Saprospiraceae; species Saprospiraceae bacterium. The sequence continues at coordinate 328,818 of JADJLG010000001.1, read as the reverse complement.
TCAATTTGATTTTGGGATATGAAATGGTATTGAATTTAATAGACTTCACACTGTTAATAAAATAGTTTGGAGAGCAATAAGTTGATTGAATTGTGGATATATTATTACTAATTTTTTGAAGTGGAAGAAAGTATCTGGTTTGTCCAAACAGGTGGTGGATATTTTTATTTGTATCAATGAACATGACCCGGTGCTGTATTGAATTTGGCATTGATAAAAAATGCACCTTTGGTCACAATTTTTACATCTTTCGGTAAGTTAGAGAAAGGAGTAATCGCTGTGTAACCCATATTTGTAATTCCCTTTGCTACCTCGATTTTTTCAAAATTCACGACCGCCTGATGTTGGTCCTGTTCTTCCGTTTGATGATCCATATGATGGTCCTCGTGGTGAGTCTCTGCATTTTTGTCTGTAACTATAAATATATAGAACTTTCCCTGAGATTCAACGATGGCATCTGAGGGCACTGCAGTCGTTATGTTCTTGCTCATGCTTACCATAGCAGTGATGTTCATACCATCTATTAAGTTTGATTTGTTTCCGCTGACAGCACAATGCACTGGAATTGTTTTGCTCTCATTTTCAAAGGCGGTCCCTATACTAAAAACAGTAGCGTCGTATTCCTGTGATGGATTATTGGTCAATGTGAAGTGAATCGTCTGGCCGATTTTAATCAAAGGCAGATCTTTCTCAAAAACATTTAAATCCAAATGCAGGGCATTATTGTCAACAATTTCTGCTACAGGTGAGGCGACGTCGATATAACTTCTGATTTTTGCAAATACATTGCTGATAGTTCCCGGAATTGGGCTGGTGACAAGCAATGCTGATTTCAAATTACTGTTTGATATTTGACTGGGCTTGATACCCATCAGCTCAAGTTGTTTGTGGAGACCGGCTTTGCGCGTCAGGAGAATTTTCAATTCACTTTCGATATTTTGTAAATTCTTTTTTGCTCCTGCTTGACCTTCGACCAATTCTTTTTGTCTGTCTAACTCTTGTTCAGCTAAGTTAATCTTACTCAAAATAGTAAGGTACTCCTCTTGTAGTTGGATAAATTGAGGATTTACAATAGTGGCCAGTACTTGTCCTTTTTTTACCTTAGTTCCGATCTGCGCATGTAGTGATTGGATTACGCCACCGTAAAGGGAGCTGGCGTTGGCTTTGTTATTGTTAGGCACTTTAAGCACTCCCGTAGCTTTGAGAGTAGCGGTAAGTTCTTTTGATTCTATAGTGCCAAAATTGATACCGACTGCTTTGATTTGTTCCTCTGAAAGTTCAGCGATCGTTGATGATTCATCTTCATGATTGTCTTCCGGATCAGTTTTTATTGTCTCATGTTCTTCACCATGAGAATGATTATCACCCTCCTTGTGATTGTGACAAGAAGTTAGACTTATGAATATGCAACAAGCAATAGTCGGAAGCTTGGATAAATATATTTTATCGGATTGTAGTATCATCAATTTTGGTTTTTATTGATTAGTTAAATTTAAGTAGGCGATTGCAGATTGGTTAATCTGCAATATGCTTTTCAGGTAATTTAAACGCATGTCTTTTGCCGTTTGGAGAGTGTACAAGTATTCTACATAACTGATCTCTCCTGTACGGTATCCAAGTTGTGCTGCTTTCACTGTTTCTTCGATCTTGGGAAGTGCAAGGTCCCGATAATAATTAAATTGCAGAACATCTTGCCTATATTGAACTAATATGTTTTTTAATTGCGCTGATAGTAAAAGTTCTTGTTGTTTTACATGTGCATCCCTGGCTTGAATTTGATATTCGAGAGACTTCAATTTTGCTTTGTTCGTACCATAACTGATTGGAATGCTAATTCCCAGACTGACCGAACTGAAGTGATCTTTTTCATCAAAGTACACCTCCTCATTATTGATCGTCTGTACACCTGTGATGGATTGATTGTTGTAAGCTATACTAAAATCCGGCATGGCTATAGCTTTCTCAACTTTTTTAGATTGTTTTAAAGCAGACAACTCTTTTTCTAATGCTTGCAAGCTGGGATGAATGGAAATAAAATTTGTATCCAAGATCTCGTTTATGACTATTGGACTATAGATCAATGGATGGATGATATTTAAACTGTCAGTAGTATTGAGCAAAACCTTCAGGTGTTGGTAAGCATTTTCCAGAAATACCTGATTCTGTAACATCAATAAATTGATTTCACCTTTTCTGGTTTCTGCTGAATAAAATTCTATTTTACTGGTTTCTCCGGTTTTATATTTGAGTTGTGCTACCCGGATAAATTCATTGTACAAGCTATCCAATTCCCATAATACAGTCTGATTGTTTTGATAAAATTCGATTTGGGAGTAATAATTTCTTACCTCTTTTTTCAACTCATTTTTTGAAATTTGGATCTGTACCTCCTTGCTCTCGGTTTGGACTCTGAGCAATTCTTTTTTAGCCTTGAATACTGTTGGAAATGGTATGGTTTGCGATAACAATATTGCATTGTCAAATTGATTACTGTTGAATTGGCCGAGTTGGACATCCAATGCCAGCTTGGGAAGTTCAAAGGCAGTTCGCTGTAACGCTTGTTGTGCCTGTACTTGGAGAGAACTTTCTTTTAGGCTAAGATTATTTTTAAGTGCGATGTTGATTGCATCATCACTATTTCTAATGATTAAAGTCTGTGCATTTGTTTTTGCTGAGATCAGTATGCATAGAATCAGCATGCTGTTGATAGCAATTTTCATATTTGAGCGTGGATTTAATTTTGAATTGAATATGATGTATAAAGCAGGCAATACAAATAATGTCAAAAAAGTGGCAGTGATTAAGCCGCCAATAACAACGGTCGCAAGTGGCTTTTGAACCTCTGCACCGGCACCTGTACTCAAAGCCATCGGAAGGAATCCTAAGCTTGCTACCATGGCAGTCATCAGTACCGGTCTTAATCTGATTTTAGTACCTTCCATAACGCGTTTTATAAGGTCTGTCCAACCTTCTTTTTCCAGCGTATTGAATGTGCTGATGAGCACGATACCATTGAGTACTGCCACGCCGAATAATGCAATGAAGCCGATCCCTGCACTGATGCTAAAAGGCATTCCTCGCATCAGCAATGCAAAAACACCACCTATGGCACTCATAGGAATGGCAGTAAAAATTAAAAAAGTTTGCCTCATACTGCGAAATGTGAAATAGAGCAAAAAAAGTATGAGAAATAAAGCAATGGGTACAGCTATCATCAATCGATTGCTGGCTTTTTGAAGGTTTTCAAATGTACCACCATATGTGAAGTAATAGCCGCTGGGTAAATTGATTTGGCTTGATAGTTTGTCATGTATTTCTTCCACAATACTTTGCACATCTCTGTCTTTCACATTAAATCCAATGACAATTCTCCGCTTTCCGGATTCACGACTGATTTGTGCAGGTCCTAGTTTATAGCTCACGTCAGCCAGCTGGGATAAAGGTATTTGATGACCACCGTGAGTTGGAATCAACAAATGAACAACATCGTCAATATTGCTTCGAAAGTTGCTGTCTAGTCGCACCACCAGATCAAATTTTCTTTCATTTTCGTAAACTACTCCTGCTGTTTTTCCTGCAAATGCCGTACTGACGATATCGTTGATATTTTCAATGTTGAGCCCGTAGTTTGCAATTCTGGCTCTGTCATATTCTATATTGATTTGTGGTAAGCCTGTTATCCTTTCTACCTGGGGCGTGGTAACACCGGACACGCTTGATACAACATGGCTTACCTGATTGGCATAAAAGAATAAACTGTCCAGATTTTCACCAAATATTTTCACAGCTACATCCTCTCTGATACCTGTCATAAGTTCATTAAATCTCATCTGGATAGGCTGATTTTTTTCGAAAAATATTCCGGGTATTATTTCCAGTTTTTCCATCATTTCGTCGGCCAAATCTTCGTATGATTTATTGTACTTCCATTCTTTGGGAGGTTTTAATATGATCATCATATCCGTTGCTTCAGGAGGCATTGGATCAGTAGGAACTTCCGCTGCGCCTGTCTTGCCGATAACCATTTTTACTTCATCAAAATCTTTAATGATTCTGCTCGCTTGCATTGAAGTTTCAATACTTTGACTAAGAGAGCTCCCTTGCGGCAGAATGCAGTGAAACGCAAAGTCACCTTCATTTAATGTGGGAATAAATTCTCCGCCCATTTTGGAAAATATATATAAGCTGATGAAAAAAAGAATTGCAAATATTCCTACAAGTAAATATTTAATTTTTAGCAACTTTGTTAAAAGCGGTTGATAAAATGAATACATAAAAATCATCATTTTGTCTGAGAAATTTTGTTTGTAATTCATCTTTTTGGAAAGAAATAATGAGCACATCATTGGGATATATGTGATCGAAAGCAAGAGTGCTCCAAGAATTGCAAAACTTACAGTTTGGGCCATAGGTCGGAACATTTTACCTTCAATACCTACTAAACTGAGAATAGGAATATATACAATCAGAATAATGATCTCACCGAATGCAGCACTATTGCGGATTTTGGAAGCAGACTGAAAAATCTCAGTATCCATCTCCTCTTGTGTCAATATGTTTTTATCTTTTCTCAAGCCCAGATGATGCAATGTGGCTTCTACTATGATTACGGCGCCATCTACTATCAAGCCAAAGTCTATGGCACCCAGACTCATTAAATTGGCACTTACTTTAAATACATGCATGAGACCTAAGGCAAACAACATCGAAAGCGGAATGGCAGATGCTACAATCAAACCGGCTCTGAAATTGCCTAAGAAAAGTACCAGAACAAAGATCACGATCAGTGCACCTTCAATGAGATTTCTCTCTACTGTACTCATGGCACTTTTTACCAATACAGTCCTGTCCAGGTAAGGTTCGATTACGATGTCTTCAGGCAGAGACTTTTGTATTGTAGGTAATTTTTCTTTGATTTTATTCACCAGTTCATTGCTGTTCTCTCCTTTTAACATCATTACCACTCCTCCTACTGCATCAACTTCGCCATTGTAAGTCAAAGCGCCATATCTGGTTGCACTGCCGAATCTCACTTCGGCTGCATCTTTGATGAAAATTGGAATACCTGTATTTTTTATGGCAATGTTTTTTACATCTTCCAATGAAGTCAACAATCCAACACCGCGAATAAAATAGGCATTGGGTTTTTTATCGATATAAGCACCACCCGTATTTTGATTATTATGTTCCAGAGCCAAAAAAATATCTGTAATACTTACACCCATTGCTTTTAATCGATTTGGGTTTACAGCAACTTCATATTGTTTTAATTCTCCGCCAAAACTATTTACCTCAGCAATGCCGGGAGTACCTCTCAATTGTCGTGCTACAATCCAATCCTGCATGGTGCGGAGATCTTTGGCATTGTATTTTGATTCACTCCCTTTTTTGGGATGGATGATGTACTGATAGACCTCACCAAGTCCGGTACTGACGGGAGCCAATTCCGGAGTTCCAATTCCTCTTGGGATATTTTCACTTGCTTCAGTTATTTTTTCATGGATCAATTGTCGGGCAAAATAAATGTCCACATCATCAGAAAAAACTAAAGTAATGACAGAAAGTCCAAATCTTGAAATGCTTCTGGTCTCTTCAAGCTGAGGAAGATTTGCAATACTTTGTTCAATGGGAAAAGTGACAAGTTGTTCTACTTCCTGACCTGCGAGTGAAGGACAAACAGTGATGATTTGTACCTGATTGTTAGTGATATCCGGGACAGCGTCTATGGGCAATTTCGAGGCGCTCCAAACGCCCCAAATGATGAGCAACAAAGTCACCAGACCTATGACCAGTTTGTTGCTTATACTGAATTTTATAATTTGATTTAGCACTAATTTTCTTCTTAATGTTGATAAATGGAATAGGCTCCAAAGCACATACTCATGTATGGTGTGGTATCATGCAGCAGAACAATTTGTAGAAGCGCTCTTCAGCTTGTACAAATCAAGATTTAACGAGACAAATTTTTCTAATAAATTAAGCAGAAAATTTAGGAGGCTGCCAGATATTGGCTACAGATTCATTGGATAAAGTTTCATTATAGTAAGGTATCATTTTTAATGCAATACCAATTCTCTGGATTTTGATGTGAAAATTTTTGAATACTGTGAGCAATGCAGCTGTTCCGCAACAGCTACAGCTACAGAGCGGATTGCAATTGTCTTTGTGTGGATGACGCTCGTGTCCATCATGTTCTGAATCATCAGGAAGATTATCCTCCAATTGATGTACATGAAAAAAATCGGAAGAATTATTGCAGTTTTGAATAAAATCCCGGCATGGTACAAAACTCAAGCCTAAAAGATATATCAAAAAACTGATTGCAAAAGATTTCACTTTACAAAACTAACTATAAGGTTGAAATTGTCGATCAATTACATTTTAATTTTTTGTTAAAGTAAATTTATATTATAGTATTTTTGAAAAATATAAATGAAAATAGCAGCCTATGAATAGAAAAAGATATTCATGTCACAAATGGATTCATTGTGAACAATCCAAATTGGAATTTGCGAGATGAGTTTTGCTTTGCAAATGACATCCATTGCGCATTGATTTTTGGTTCATTGTGCCACAGAATGAATCATGGGATCTGAGTTTTGGATTCTATTTTAGAATTTTTCAATAAACATTAGGCAGCTATTTCAGGTTTTAAGGATTCTATTTCAACAAAAGGTGTTACTATGTTTAGGAGTATTTGGATTTGGATTGTGCTTCTGATTGCCCACTTTCAAGTGAAAGCACAGATTGCTTGTACTCATGTAGGGGATTCATTGATTCTGGTGGAGCTGTATCAGAATACGAATGGACCGGCGTGGACCCGTACTTGGGATCTCAACAGCCCTGTAAGCACCTGGTTTGGGATTAGTCTGAACGGAAATGGTTGTGTCAGCGGAATAGAATTAAACAATAATCGACTGACAGGAACATTGCCTGAAAGCATTTGTGATTTGGGAGGATTGCAGATATTAACCCTGAGCAACAATAAGCTCACAGGAAATTTGCCTCAGTTTTTGGACCGACTCAAATCGCTTGAAGTACTTGTTCTCGTTGGAAATCATCTGAATGGATATATTCCGCCGACTATTGGCCTATTGCCTTCGCTCGTAACTCTGGATTTGAGCAAAAATGATTTTGAAGGAGAACTACCATTGGAGCTTGGATACTTGCCTATGTTAACATCTCTCAAAATATCTGAATGTATTTATTTATGGGGTGGTCTGCCTGAAGAGATTGGAAATCTCAAATACTTAGAAGTCCTCATGATCACTAAGAATAATATCACCGGAATCATACCAGAGAATTTTAAAAAACTTGAATCTCTCAAGCGTCTGGATTTGTCAGATAATCACTTGAGTGACACATTGTCGGCAGAATTTGGCAAACTGAATAAATTAGAGTACCTGTACTTGGATTTCAATCAATTGACAGGATCCATCCCGGCTACTTTTGGCCAGCTCAGCGAACTTGTACATTTTTCCGCTTCGCACAATAATTTAAGTGGTACCATCCCAACAGAACTGGTTCAGGCAAAGGCGATTACAAATCTGAACCTGGGGAATAACAATTTGAGTGGATCAATACCTCCCCTGAGCAATAGTTTGTATCAGTTGAGTTTGAAGTACAATCAACTGACAGGGACTATACCTGAAAGTATTTTCACAAGAGGAAGTCTTGCTGCACTTGATCTGTCTCATAATCAACTTACTGGTAATTTGCCTCTTGGCATAAAATACTCACCCAATCTTTTCCATTTGGATGTCTCCTACAATCAACTCAGTGGTCCGTTGCCGTACACGATGTCAGAACTCCGCAATCTTAGTTATCTGGGGCTTTGTCCAAATAATATTTCTGCTCCTATCCCTGACCTGAAGGCGAACAGAAGATTGGACCTTTCCGGAGTTGATTTTTCCTGTATCATGGGCAGGACGATCTCAGGACATGTGTTTGCAGATCCCAACATCAATTGCAATGCACTGGGTGGCCGGCCTTTAATTGATAAACGAGTCACGCTGGATACAAATTATTTTACTTTTACTGACGCACAAGGTTATTATTCTTTTTTTGTGAATGACGGTGACCATGTATTGGAGATGCCGGATTCATTATATTTATATCAGCTGGCTTGTCCGGCTTCAGGCAGACATGAATTCAATATCAGCGCTGCAAATACTCGCTTAGATACTTTTGACTTTGGTCAACGCACTGTAAAAGATTGTGCGTTGCTGTCAGTGAAGGCAGTCCTTTCCAGAATGAGATTGTGTGAGATCAACAATGTCACTATCCGAGTGAGGAATGAGGGCAACGCCACCGCGCAATCCGTTTTTGCTACGATCAAGATACCTGATTTTATACATAATGTGCTTGTCAACAGACCATTCGTCAATAACTTTGGTGGTGAGTATCGGGTACAGCTGGGCGATATCGGCCCCGGCCAGGAAAATCAGTTTTTATTGAGTTTCAAAATACCATGCGACTCAATGATTCTTGGACAAAAATTGTGCATCCCAATATATGTGACACCAGATCACAACTGCAGTCCTGTAATTGCAGGTAGCGACCATGATATTTACATTCAATCATTTTGTCAAATGGACAGTGTGAGATTCAGAATATTCAATCATGGCAGTACACCGATATTTTCAGCCTATGAGATTTTTAAAAATTTTCTCAGAACGGATTCTGTGCCAATTATTTTAGCAGCCAATTCATATCAGGATATATTAACTGAAAATAATGCACAACAAATTTCAATTTCTGTAGACGATCTGACAGGTGATCAAATTATTGAAGATTGGGAAGGAATCGAAAACTGCACAGGTAATGAATTTAGTTCATACGCAGATATTTTTAGCGGTGTTTCTAAGCCGACACAAACCATGATCTGCGGGATCATCAGGGGCTCATTTGATCCTAATGAAAAATATGCTGTACCCATTTCTAAAGCAGAGATTGCCAGCGTGTTGAGAAATCAACAACTGCAATATATTATCCGGTTTCAAAACACAGGAAATGATACGGCATACCGGGTGCGCGTGACTGACGTCATTGATACCAGTGTGCTGGATATTAAAACCGTCCAGCTCGGATTATCCAGTCACCCTTTCAAATTGCAGGTAGAAGGCAATACCATGAATTTTGTGTTTGAACCGATCGCACTCGTTGATTCAAAAACAGATGAAACAAATAGTCACGGATTTGTCCAGTTTTTTATACAACAGAAGAAAGATTTGCGCGTAAATACATTGATCCACAATCGTGCTGGAATTTACTTTGACAGCAATCCTGCAGTGATCACCAATGTCGTTTCTCTGCTGGTAATCAATCCTGAGAAAAAGACTACGGGAACCAAAGATATTTACCTGCCTTCGGTCATCTCTGTTTATCCGAATCCATCTACCGGACTGATCAAATTATCATATGAAAATGATTTTGTGCCATTCCGGATCGTGGACAGTTACGGGCAGTTGATCCTTTCTCAAAATTCTCCTGTGAATGAAATTTTTATTACACAGCCGGGAATTTATTTTATCCAATCCCAAGGTGTGACAGCAAAATTTGTAATTACAAAATAAAAGATCCTGCTCTGAAATAAATCCAGGTTGCAGCTCAGGAAAATAATCTGATTTGACGATTACAAGCCTGCTATTTCTCGCACTTCTTTGACAGTCTGCCAGGCACGCTCGCGTATCTTTTCAGATGATGCCTTGATTTGATTTTTGATGTCTTTTTTGTTTTCCTGAATTTGTTGTAAATTCTCGTGGAATGGTTTAAGTTTTGCAACCAGCGCCTCAGCGACGGCTTCCTTGAGAGAAGAATACTTCAATGGTTGTGAGTGATATTCCCGGATCAGAGAATTGTATGAGTTTAGATCACCGCAAGCCTTCAAGATTTCGAACAAATTTTTCACACCTGCGCTCATTTCATTTCCTGATGATTCACCTGCATCCGTTACGGCAGATCGTATTTGTTTGCGGATCTGAGCTTCTTCGCCGAAGACATTGATATGATGTTTTTCTCCCAGAGATTTACTCATTTTTCGTGTGGGATCTGCGAGTGAAAGTATTTTTGGCGTCTCAGTAAAGAGAGGATCGGGATGATGAAAATATTCTTTGTTGTACAGAAAATTGAATCGTTGCGCGATGTTGCGCGAGAGTTCGAGATGTTGTTCCTGATCTTTTCCGACAGGTACCAGGTCAGCATGGTAGATCAAGATATCGGCAGCCTGAAGCACCGGATAATAAAATAAACCTGCTGAAATGACCGAATCCTTGCCTTTGTCGTTGAGTTGTTCGGATTTGTCTTTGAACTGTGTCATTCGCGATAGCTCTCCATACGAGCATACACATCCCAGAATCCAAGCCAGTTCTGTATGTTCCGGGACAAGCGATTGAATGAAAAGATTCTCGACCTTTACGCCACAGGCGAGTATCTGGAAGGCCATTTTCCAGGTATTTTCCTTGAGTTTCTTAGGGTCATAAGGCATAGTCATAGAGTGATAATCCACGACACCATATGTACAAAGGTAGTTGTCTTGCAACTTGACCCAATTGTCGATAGCACCAAAATAGTTGCCAAGATGTATGTCCCCTGTAGGTTGGATACCTGAAAGAATTTTTTTCATCAAAAATGAATTTGGATTGGACGGCAAAGTTAACATGTTCTCCATGCAAAAAAGTACGAATCACTCATCCAATTTGCATATTTGCAATTCATCTTTGATGAATACCAGAGCTCTTGATCTGACCAAATGGTTTCGCAAATCGAAAATCTGGTGGATGTTTCACCCGATCTTGCAGGAACCGGGCAATACTTTGCCGGGCCTTATAATTGACCTCAGGAGATTAAATCAGTGATCTCTTATTCTTGAGTTTAGATTCGTTTTGAAGGAACCAAACACATTACACTATCTTGAATAATTCATTTCTTTGGAATCAAGCAAAGCATATAGACTTGAGGGTGCAGATCAAATGGATCATTATTGAATTTCATCTCATAATCTTGATGGAAGCATTTTTGCGGGTAGTTAAAATAATTTTTAGAAGCGATTTTGCAGTACCGGCTTTGGGAAGTTGTAATTCATTTTCTGTCCTTTATTTCTGAGAAAATTCTAATACATCGCTGCAAGAACGAATATCGCGGGATTGTCTTCCAAGAGATTGAAATCATTTGTTTTTTTCCATTGCTTGATGGTGTAAGTGTGGATATACTCTTTGTCAGTTTCCAGTCCTGCAGCAACACAGAGAGTAAATTGATCCGGTACATGGCCCAGCAGCATCTCCATCATCTGTGTGTTCCTGTAGGGAGTTTCCATGAAAAGATAAGTTCTTTTGTTGAGTCGGATTTCATTTACAAGTGAAACAATTTTCTGACGCAGGGCATCTTTCTTTGCCGGAAGATATCCCAGAAAACAAAAGCTTTGTCCGGGTAATCCTGAGGCCATCAGAGCCATCATCATCGAGTTTGGGCCACTCAGCGGCACTACCTGCACCCGATTGATGTGTGCCTGTGCAACGAGTTCTGAGCCCGGATCTGCTATAGCCGGCATCCCTGCCTCAGACATCAGTCCGACATCCTTTCCTTCTTTGATGAGAGAGTATAATTCCGGCCACACAGCCAACGGCGAATTCCGATCTATTTCAACTATCTGGTATTGGGAGATCGCTTTGGCTGTGCCTGATGCTTTAATGAGTTGTCTCGCTGTTTTGGCATTTTCCACTACAAAAGTATCCAGCTGATGTATCATGGCGATGACTTTAGCTGAAAGCACCTCCATTGAACTACCACCCAAAGGTACTGGCACGAGATAGATTTTACCCTGGATCATGTATCGCTTTACTTTACAGGGCAAATTTCATCAAATAAACGCAAACTCTTCAGATTTACAATCCAAATTCACGTATAGATTGGTTTTCCATACCATCTGGACTAATAAGTTCTAAACCATAGAATATGAAAATTATATATATATAATATTTATGTATATGTGGTTTGAAAGTGTTTACGGTACAGGGTAGACATGCATCGATTGAACTGCCTGAAATTGGAGAATTCACCATACTGGGCAATTGCGATTGTATTCAAAAAAATGGAATAGCTATGGGATTTAACATACCGTATGGATAAATGAGTCATTTTTGCGCTATCTTCGCCAACCCAATCGGAGAGCTTTGGAAAGTTATAAAATCAAATTGCAACAGTTCGAGGGTCCCTTTGACCTGCTATTGTTCTTTATAGAGAGGGACGAGCTCGATATTTATGACATTCCGATCTCTCGTATTACTGAAGAATTTCTAGAATATATCAGACAATGTGAGTCATTGAATCTTGACCTTGCAAGCGAATTTATCCTCGTAGCAGCAACCCTGATTCGCATTAAAGCCAAGATGCTCATCCCACGTAAAGAACTGGACGAGAACAATCAAGAGATAGATCCTCGAGCCGAGTTGGTTCAAAAGCTTTTGGAGTATAAAGCTGTAAAGGAAGCTATCGATGATCTCAGCAAGATGGAGGATGATCGGTATTTTAGGGTTACAAGAGGCAATATTGTCTCAGAGTTCAACCAACTGGCGCAACGGGCACTGGTCGATGCAGAGTGGGAGACTCTCAATCTTTTCCACTTGCTAAAGGTGTTCCAGAAGTTGGTTGACAAGTTTCAGCAACCCACCACAGTCGTACACCAGATCTACAATTACGAATATACCATTGCAGAGCAGCAAGCCAAAATCAATCATATTCTCTCGACCAAACCTAAAGCAGCGTTCGAAGAGATCTTTGAAGATTGCGAAAACCGTGTGCATGCCATTATCACCTTCCTGGCTCTCCTGGAATTGATCAATCTGCAGGAAGTCACTCTCGTCAATGGCAATCAGGTCAATCAATTCTGGCTGGAATTCAAGCCGGAAGATGAAAGGGAAGAAATCAACATTCCTACACTAGAAGAGGAGTAATTTTCAAAATAAAATGGTGAAACCATGAGGAATCACACATAAACTTTTATTCGCCATAACGAATGAGTCGGTTGGATCGTTATAAACGTATTCCATTCATCCAAACCATTGCACAAATGACATAAGCGATACTTACTCATCACAAATCCTCGGTACCTATGCAATCCATAACCTTTAGATTTAAACAAAGCTCATTTATATTTTCCCTGTTACTATTCGCCCTGATTTTGGGGATTAGTTTGGTGATTGGCAAGTTCTATAGCATTGACGGACCTGCACATATGTATAATGTGAAAATCATGACCGATTTTCTTAAAGGTGGAAATAATTATGCAGAATATTTTAAGGTAAATTCATGGACGATTCCCAACAACTTGAGTCATTTTATATTGATGGGACTTTGTCAGTTGTTTTCTATGGAAAAGGCAGAGATCATTTTTCAGTTTTTACTCTGCGTATCTATCCCGCTGAGCATTGTCTCTTTTTTAAAAAATTGCGGTACAAAACTTCATCTCGTCCATTTAATATTATTGATTATCGTGCCGTTCAATTTTTTCCTGTTGATGGGTTTTTACAATTATCTGTTGGCTGTTGCACTCATGTTTTGGACACTGGCTTGCCTGTCTCGTTATATGCTATCTGATACCTGGTGGAACAGAAAGTTGATGTTGATCTTCATTCTGTTTTTACTCAGCTTTCAGGCACATGTGTTTGTATTTATATTTTTATGCGCATGCTCAGTTTTATTGGTGATTTCTTATTCCATATCAAGTCAAAACAAAATTAACCGGAAGAAATTACTAAATTTAATTCCGGTCACTATTCTACCCGTTTTTCTAACAGTGCGTTATCTGGCAGGCAGAGATAATTCTCTTCAAAAGGAATATAAAAAATCATCAGAGATACTAACACATTTTGTCCAACTGGATATTTTTGGATTATTGTCTGAGAGGGAAAGACTATATACCTACCTGATGTTCATTTCGCTGTTTTTTTTACTCAGTGCAGTAATTTTTTTGATATTCCAAAAATTAAAATCCGGTCAGGAAAGTTGGAGAAGGTGGTCGCCGACTCGGCTATTTTTTGTTTTGGTGTTTTTGATGTTTATTGTGAGCGCATTTTCGTTTCCTGACAGTGATGGACATGGAGGATTTATTACCTATCGACTTATATTTTTCTTCTATTTGTTCCTAATTGCCTGGCTCATCAGTGAGGCAGAAATTGTCTCAGCGATCTATCTCGTAGCGCCATTTATTGTATTGGCGATGTATTTGAGAATAGATTATTACCGATATGAGATGAAAAAATTGGCAGCTCTGACGGATCGGGTTCATCATGCGATAGAGGATATTCCGGAAGGATCATTGGTATTGCCGATCGATGCGACGAATCATTGGATGTTGGGCCATTTGGGAAATCATTTGACTTATTCTGACAAAAAGATAATCATACTCGAAAACTATGAAGCTACAGTAGATTATTTTCCTTTGAGATGGATCAGTGACAGAATGCCATTTTCAAATTTTCAAGCTTTGATGTTGCAGGCTTGCTCTAATGAAAGATTCGTGTACGACAGCCTTGCTTCACGCCGTATCGATTATTTGTTCGTTGCGGGGCAGGTAGAAGCTAATCGGCATCCTTGTCAGACACAGTTGCTTGCAGTTAAAGATAATTTGGAATTGTATAAAGAGTATGATGGATTCAAACTTTACAAATGGAAATCAGTGAAATGATAGGTTTCATGTAATCGGCTAAATATGGTACGTTTTTTGTAATAGATTGCAAGTTTTACAGCGATGGCTACACTTTCTATAGTTATACCGGTTTACAATGAGGAAAGGACAATACATCTCATCCTCGACAAAATCATTCAGGCTCAACTGCCTGAAGGTATAGATCGTGAAATAATTCTGGTTAATGACTGTAGTAAAGATAATAGTGAAGGGGCGATTCAGAAATACATGAATGCGCATCCCGGAGAACAATTTTCCTATTACAAACATGAAGTTAACCAAGGGAAAGGAGCTGCTTTGCATACAGGGATCAGAAAAGCTCAGGGAGACTATATCATCATCCAGGATGCTGACCTAGAGTATGATCCGGAAGAGTATCGTCTTATGCTCAAACCCATCTTGGATGGATTTGCAGATGTGGTCTTTGGTTCACGTTTTATGGGAGGGAAACCGCATCGAATCCTGTTTTTCTGGCATTCTATAGGGAATAAAATTCTCACCACAATATCCAATGTATTTACTAATCTCAACCTGACCGATATGGAGACCTGTTATAAGTTGTTTCGCAGGGATATCATTCAGTCATTGGATTTGAAGGAAAAGAGATTTGGTTTTGAGCCGGAGGTTACAGCTCGGATCGCTCGCATTCCAAATATCCGTATTTATGAAATAGGAATCTCATATTATGGAAGAACCTATGCTGAGGGAAAGAAAATAGGCTGGCGCGATGGTTTCCGAGCAATATATTGTATTTTGAAATACAATATATTCAGGTAGAGTATTTTGTTTGCCTGTATCAAGTTTGAACATGATTTTATTCGATAGTCCACCCCTTTCATTATTCATGCTTTGTGTAGAGCGGCACTGCTGATTTCTGTGATGAGCTCATTCCACCCAAATGATGTTTAAATCAAGATTATTTGTTTTTAGCAATACTGATTAAAAATATTATCCAAAATCTTACTTGACTTAACAACATCCTCTGCATCAATTTTTGTGCCATCGGGATTGCTTTCTTTGCCGTTTTTGAGGGTAGCAAATCTTTTAGCAAGTCAGATAGCTACACTCTAGATGGCGGACTTAGCTGAAAACTCCAAAAGTAGAAATTCTTGATGGAGATACCGAAATAATTTTGACCGTCTAATTTTCAAGCTGAGCATTATATGTAAGTACCAATTTTGGTTTATTTGGATCAAGACAAATGGACAATGAGAACAGTCAACCAATAATTAAATTGGTTCAAAGCCAAAATCATTGAAAAAATATTCAATATCTAAATCCGGCCTTTTTCATTTTAGTTTTTGAATGAATACAAAGTCGTTAAGAAATGAAAACAGCCTTGATCTTTTGGTTCTTTTGGATCAAGCCAAAAGAACAATGAAAACCATAGGCCAAAAGTCAAAGAACTCCAGGCTAAATTAACTTACTCCGAAGTTTAATAAAATACTCAATTAGTTTAAGCACATGGTTAGAATAAAGAATAAGCATTGCATTTTGAATACACTCCTTCAAAACTTGCGCTATATCGAGTCAGTATCATTGATTTCTTATTGATCACTGCTTCGTTGTTGATCACTTGTATATGGGTCTTTGCCGATTATGAAAGTGTCATCATTTGATGCTGTGAGACCGTAAGATGAGTTTACTGATTTATGTGCGACTGCATAGTCGAAGATTTGCACATCTTGGATTGGGACAGGAGTAACAAGTGGAAGAGCCGCCAATGTATAGGCTGCGGTGGTGTTTTTAAGGCTTTCACAAAGCTGTGCAAAGCTTTGCACAGTTCGCTCACTAAATCGTGACTCCGTGTCACGATTTTCCGATTGAAAATCGGATCGTTTACTCACTATTAAGATAGGGACGTCTTTGATGATACAACTGTAGATTCCATATAGGCAAAATCCGGACAAATATCATATTCACAAGGTATAGTAGTACCTTCCAAAGTTTTCATTTCAGCTATGCCAAGCCAAAAGAGTTCGCCATTATCCCCGATTTGCACTTCTTTGAACTTATCCCCTTCAAATACTTTTTGAGCGAATGTTCCATTTCTGTCAAGAACATTCTCAAGATTTAACATCCTTGTCTCTCCATTATCAAATTTGCATATGACTACGTATGGATGTGAAATTTTTATCTCAACTATCTTTCGCATTATTGTAGAGGGTCTATTGTGTGAAAATTTTTAGAATGCCACATTTCATTAAGTTCATCTTTGTGAATTTCTGCCCAGGCACTCACAAGTTTTAACTTACTAACAGGTAGATCACCATCTAAAATGGACCCATTGCTTATAAGAACATTAGCTTCGAATTCAGCATATTTTACTTTAAAATGAGGTGGATTATGATCATTAAAGAACATATAAATAATTATCCCATAAAATCTACTAATCTCCGGCATAAATCTCCAATTTACAAAGATAATGCAAAAAAGTGGTAGCGCTTTAGGACATCGGTGAGGGATAACTTGCTTTTGATGTCTTTGATCTCCATAAATTTTACTTTGTGAGTATTTAGAACATCGCAAAGTTAAATAAAAGTTCTATATTAGAACTATTTAGTTTTCTATTTTAGATCATTATTGCATTTTTTGTGCTACTATCGTACCTTTGTGCGATAATTTCATAATCATGAAGATAGGCGATAGTCTTAAAAAGCTTAGGGAAAGTAAGGGTTACACTCAGCAGCAAATGGCTGATCTTATCCATACTCATCGGTCTTGTTACTCCAAAATGGAAAACAATCAATAGGAAGTACCTATTGATTGTCTTATCCTTATCGCTAAAAATTTTGGTATGTCTGTAGATAATGTCATCTATTTCAATGATACAAGGGTATTTCTAAAAACCATCTTTTGTAACCATCCGCTAAAATTGTGTTGTTAATTTTCATTTTTGTATAAAAAGTGGCTAAACTTTGAACCGATTATGTCGGTTTTGTTTTCTTATTTTTTGTTTTAGCTCGTTTTGGTCAATCATGGACACACGTATCCCATCAAGCCTTCATATAATAACTATATCGGAATAAATTGTATGTTAAATTCAACAAACCGATTTTTAATTTAGCTCCTATCGTTCTTATTATAACCCCGCCAGTACTTTGATGCATAAACCCAAACACATGTTCCACTCGTGCTCGGATTTTACTCTTCTTACTATTCATTTCTTTCTGACCTTCACTTAATGGATTATTACGATAACCCTTCTCGTGAATTTTATTTTTCATACCTATTTTACTTACCGCCTTTTCAAATGCCTCTCCCGTATATGCGCTGTCTGCATGAAGGGATTGTCCTTTATCCTTCTTGCTCAATAAATCTAATGCCCCTACACTATCATGAACACTAGCCTCTGTAACCTGGTAGCTATCAATAAATTTTTTCTTGCCATCCACCTTCACGTGATCCTTGTATCCAAAATAATTCTTGTTGTTCTTTTGTGTCCATGTCGCATCTACATCCTTATGACTAGATTTCTTATCACTCCATTCCTCTGGTATTTCACCTCTTTTAATTTGATTATTCTCCTCGCGACTATTGCGTTGCTTCGGAGCGTTCATTATTGTAGCGTCTATTATTTTTCCTTTATTCACAATTAAACCTTGTTTCACTAGTTCCTTTCCAAATTGATTAAATAACTTTTCCATCAATGCGTCTACTTTCATCTTCTCCCGAAAATTCCATATCGTATTTCTATCCGGTACTTTGCTATGTATGCGTAACCCTAAGAAACGCATAAAACTGAATCTGTCTGTTATTTGATATTCCATCTGTTCGTCGCTCAATCCAAAGTATTCTTGCAATATCAAAATCTTGAACATCATTACATAATCAAATGGCGGCCGACCACCTGGTGCAACTCCTTCAACTTTCAAGTGCTTGTTTAATATTGAACGAAAAATCTCCCAGTTTATCGTACTGTTCAATTTCTCTAATGGGTCGCCTAACTTACTAATTCGTTCTAACTTGTACTCCTCATCAAACAATCCAGCTCCTTTATTCATATAATCTATTTTTTACACAAGATAATATTTTCATTCATTATATCCTAGAACATTCATTGAGTTTTTGGAACTACCCACAAATTCTATTCCTGCTGATATCTCCATTGCTGATAAAGCTGCTATCGAACAACTCCAACTCATCAACGAACTCGATGAAGAAGAAAAAAATATTCTCCTAAAGCTCATCGAGACTTTCGTATCTAAAAAAAGATTTAAAGAGTATTTGCAGCAAAATATTGCTACGCTTTGATGACTAAATCTTTACAACCATAATCTTTATAAATTATACTTGTTAAGATGTTGTTTACGTTTACTCCATAATACATCTTATCATATCCAATCCATCTAATTTCTTGTAAACTACAACGACAAAACTGTATTACTAAATCTTTCGAAGTAGTGCTGATTTTTAAGTTTTTGCATTCAAAATTTATTGATTTAGAAGCAAATTCAATTTGGCCGTAATTAAAACATGGAATTCCTATTTCAATATTTGATATAACTATATCATTTATAAATGCAATCTCTTTATAAATTAATAAATTTACTTCATATAAATATCCAACTTCATCGGCCCATATTTCTATATCTGTGCCTTTATGGTTTGTTATACTTATAAATTTTGTCTCGCTGTCAGATTTCAAGTAAGGAAATTTCAAGGTAATAGTTGGGTCATGGTATGAACATGAAGGAATGACTATACTTTTTAGTCTTTCAGTCATATTCTTGGTGTCCATCAATTCTATTTTGAGTTTATTCAAATTTTGCATGATACATTTTGATTAAATTGCCATTGCCATCTCCTGCTTTAAATATGAATTCCCATTTACCAGAATATATTTTTTTGTCATACTTGTTATTAGTTATTACATCTTGAATTACATTATTGATATTGGGTAACATATCACTCATCTCAATTGCAAATCTATTTTCCGCATCTTTAATTGGAATTTTAAAAGTAAATTTATCGTTATAAGCATCAAAACCTGGTTTGAACATCGTTTCATATATATGCTTAAATCCAGATTCTGGGATGAAAATATCACCTGCGGTAGTTTCTAAATTTATCCTTTTAGGAATATTACTTCCCTTTAATTTAATTACGTTTTTGAAAAATGCCAGTAGATCTGCAAAGCTACATCCATTATGCACCACAACACCCACATCACCTACTAAAAAATTATGCAAATCTTTAATCTCCAGATTATACACCGCTTCACTGCCAGCCTTCTTTTCATTGCTGAGTACAGTCGCTTCACCATGATAGGTAAGTACTTTCTCACCGACTTCAAGGTCTCCAGCCAGTCGCCAGTCATTGTGAGTGGTAGAGAAGATTGGATGCGGAGCAGTGACTCCGAGAGTCTCGTTATTATCAAAAGATATATTGTGTACTTGATTACTATGATGGATGAATAAACCTGTGACCGGCCTATATTCCCACTCATCATTTGGGTCTTCATCCACAGGTTTTTTCTGCGGTATGATGTGCTTGATAGATGTGATTTTGAATGGCCCTGAGATGCCTTGCTCAGTTAGGTTCATGTTTATGATACCATCGACAGTATAGTCATGATTTGTAATCCAGTCATTATGCAATGCAAGTTTACAAGTCGATGATCCATTGACTTCTTCAAAGGCTACTTCATTCCAATCAGTATCGTTGATTTCGTATTGATCTCGGCTTCGTTGCTGATCACTTGTGTATGGGTCTTTGCCGATTATGAAAGTGTCATCATTTGATGCTGTGAGACCGTAAGATGAGTTTACTGATTTGTGAGCGACTGCATAGTCGAAGAGTTGCACATCTTGGATTGGGACAGGAGTGACAAGTGGAAGAGCAGCAAGGGCTAAAGAATAGCCGGTATTCTTAAGGCTTTTGTATAAGCCGAGCCAAGCTTGGCTCGGTTCATAATCTATGAAGCCATCTCGTATGGCTTCATTCTCAGCTTGCAGCTGAGATCGATCACTCACCATTAAGACAGGAGTATTTTTAGTAAAGCACCCGAGAAAACTAGTACATTTGCGCACATCGCTACCTTTTTTGATACAAAACTCCCCACTTATTTTAACCAATTCGTATCCTTCATCCAATTTTTTTAATATAAACTTTACAGCAAAATTGTTCTTTAGAACCTCTCGCATGAGATTTATGCCTACCTGAGCATACATCATAAATCTGGTCATCGCAGTAGCTAATTTTGTAAGGGGGATAAGATTAGCGATAAGTGATACAATGGATATGACGGCTGTAATATAATTGATCACCGGTTGAGTAAACTCTAATATAATGTCCTTCATACTGACAAATAATCCATATCCTCCCATTTCAAGCAATACATCTAATATAATCGGACCCAATAAATGTGCCAAAAGTATTCTTCCTTCAGGAGTACTCACCATGGTGACGATATTCTGAAATGTACCTACAATAAATGAAGTGGTACTTTGCACTACTTCTTGAAATATCATACTTGCGAAATTACTAAAAGAAAGAACAAGAAAGCGCGCATTTCCACTTTTTGCTTTATTGTATAACTGTAGGCATAAATCGTTATACTTTGATTTGTTTTTGAATAATCATTAAATTACCCTGATAAGCCCGAATTAGCTATAATAATGTTTACATCAAAAGCTTCGCATCTTGTATTAATTTTATTTTCCCACAAAGATTTTTCGTATCTACTTAGGTCAAAAATAATATTTTATCTCGGAATTAAAAAAATAGGTATATTTGTGTTCCTACCAATAGAAGATAATTGAATCAATACTCATCAAAAGATTCAAGTTATCCATAAATTAGAAGAAATATTATTAGAATTAAATAAACTACGGCAAGAAGTAGTTGAACTTAGAGCAGAGAATGCCCAGCTTCGAGTGGAGAATGCAATACTAAAGGAGAGAATAAAGGTATTAGAACTTAAAAATAAGCAAAATAGTAAAAATAGTCATATGCCTCCTTCTTCGGACCTATACAAGACTAAGAAGATAAAGAGTGCATTTACCAGGAAACAGAATAAGAATTCAGGTGGGCAAAAGGGTCACGAGGGAAAGACTTTAGATAAAGTAGAATTTGTGGATGAGGTTATAGTTTTGGAACCGAAACGATGTCAATGTGGAGCAGATCTTACAAAAGTCAAAGGTGTAATAATTGAAACAAGACAAGAATTTGATATTCCTCCACAGGAGATCCGGATAATAGAATATCAACGTAAAGAATGTATATGTCCGTACTGTCAGGCTATAACTGCCGGACATTTTCCAAATCACATACAAGCGCCGACGCAGATGGTTCAACCATAAAGGCTGTATGTGTAATAATGAGTGTAAATTATAAAATTCCACTGGCAAAGATTGTCCAGTTGATGGAAGATCTATATCAGATCAGAATAAACGAATCCAGTATTATCAATTGGTTGAAACAATCTTATAACTTAATGAAACCAACAGAAGATCAGGTAAAAGAACATTTACTGAATAGCAAATTAGTGCATGCGGATGAAACAGGAGTTAATATCAATGGTAAAAATTATTGGAATCATGTAGTATCGACTGACAAACTAACTCACCAGTTTATAAACGAGAAAAGAGGTCAAAAAGCAATTCGAAATGAAGCTTCCATATTACCATATTATAAAGGAATACTAGTGCATGATTGCTGGTCTAGCTATTTTACATTAGAACAAGTTAAACATGTAATATGCGGAGCACATCTCATAAGGGAACTCAATGCATTAATAGAAGATAAATCAAAGTGGGCTTTTCGATTTCAAAAATATTTATTAGAACTACATAATTCACCGATAGCTAAAAATAAGAAAAATAAAAAACAAATACTTCTTGACTATAACAAAATACTACGACAAGGAATTCATGAAGAACCGCCACCAAGAAGAACAAGTTACAGAGGTCGAATTAAAAATTCAAAAGGATTGAACTTAATCAACAGACTAATTAAATATAAGGAATCTGTATTGGGATTTGCCTTCAGCAACTTAATACCATTTACAAACAATCAAGCAGAACGCGATATTCGCCATTGCAAAACAAAACAAAAAGTGGCTGGATGCTTTAGATCTCTGGAAGGTGCGAAATACTATATGCGTATTTCCTCCATAACAATCACTTTAAGAAAAAACTCAGTGAATGTGCTCGATTGGATAAAATCTCTATTTGCTGAAGGTATTTTTACCTTACCTTTGACCTAAGTAGTTACGATTTTTCTATTTTATGAGCTAATAATGCCGCACGTGCTATTGAAAACTTCGACAATCGGATTGGAATTACAAAATTTACAAACAGCGGCTTAATCCTGAAATGTACCAATGCAAAGTGGGTCCTTTATCCAATAATCGGACTGAAAAGCTTGAAACAATTTTTGGTTACTAATGGAATCTAAGTAGGTAAAATAAAATTTTATCTTCGATAACGCATATGATCCATTTTTTTCTTGTTTCTCTATCAATTCAAGTTGAGAAATTTTTACTTCCGTTAAAATACTTAACATATCAAGAATTAATATAAATTCATAATTAATATTATTGCGTAATTTGGATGATATCACAACTCCTCGACGAACGCTAACTAGCAATTCAAGTGTTTTGTTATTTCCTTTATTTTCAAGAAAAATTACAAAAGCTGATGGGCCAAGACTAATTGATGCATTCTTTTGAAAATCATATGAGTAAAATAGTGATGTATCTTTTACGGATAGATTCTTCAAAAAAAGTACAAAAGCATCAAAACTGAATTCATTTACTTGAACTATATTTTCCATAATTATTTTTTTTTAAATTAAAAGATAAATGCTACAATTAATAAAATGATGATATATATTCTCCTATAATATATAATTATTCCGTTCTTCACATCATTTATTAGCTAGTATTTAATATCTAATATTCATTAAATGTTCAGTAAATGAAATATTATTATTTATAATAAGGATCTAAATAAAATGGATCTTTAATCCATAATTTTCCTTGAAAAACTTGATGTATTAAATCACTTTTAATATTATCTAAAAAGCTAAAGTAATATTTTATATTCTCATTTGGATTTGTCAATTCTAATACCTGCATATTGTACAGATCATAACTGGTGATTTTTACTTTTAGTACTACATATATCAAATTATTTATATATATTTTTTGTTCATCAATAGTATTATATATTGAACCATCTCCTACAATTCCCTGATTTAAAAATACCATAATATTAAATACTTTATTATTCGCTTTATTTTCAAAAAAAAGATCTAGAATATCTGGTTTAATTTCAACTGTTTTTTCCTGCATGAAAATGTAAGAATAAAAAATTGAATTCTTGTTTTTGGAAAGTGTATCCATGAAGAGTAAAAAATTGTTTAAATTTAACTTTTCTTTTTTATTTAAATCAAATTGATGGTTGCTGAATAATTTTCTAATATTCATATTTGTCGGTTTTGAAGTTACTTAAAACCAAGGAGCGATTTTTCCATTTCATAGAAGAAACTTAAATGTTTCCCCAAAGGATTTCCCATATCTATTATGGTATATCCTTCATACAATAATTTTTTAATCCATTCTTCATTCATTTTAAACAAAGCCGAAGCTTTTGTATCTATCTCACTTACTCTATTTGGTTTAGTCTTAGCGATTAATTCTTCAAATTTTTTTAAAGCTGCCTGATAACCAGAGGTATTTGTAAATAATTCCACAGCAATATTTTGTTCATGCAATATATTAGCTGCTGGTGATACAACATCATCCATACTTCTTCCAATAATAGCAATTTTATCACCACTACCATGCTTGACATTTTGAATTGCAAAGCTACCAATTTTTACACCTTTAGCAAACAAATATTCAGTTATTCGCCTTGTAATACCATTTTCAGAGATATGTACTGCTCCATTAATTTTTAAAATTCTGGCTTCGCCGCTTAGAATTTTAGCTTTGACCAAAGTTGACAATTTGCTTGAGTTTTTAAAAATTATCAGCAATCTACCGATCCCTATTGCCCCTTCTATGCCCTCTTTCAATACTCCTATTATCTCGCCTACAACTACAAGATCTAATATTGCTAGGCTTATATCTATTATTCCTGAAATATAATTTCCAGCATAAAAATTAATAGCAGCAGATCCTAGGTTTATTGAAATGGAAGTTAATGGATTGAGATGTCCAAAAATTTGTAAGGTAATGGATGTTACAGTCAATCCTAGTAAGGTCCAATCTTCAATACTCTTTGGCGCGAATTCATTAATTAGATTGAATAGTTTGACTTTTATTGAATTAAGACCTTCATAACATATGTTAAATGTATTGTATAGTTCTAACCAGGAATATGGCGTATTAAAATTTCTATAATTATTTTGATTTAGCTGTAAGATTTTGTTAAAGAAATTATTATATGAATTTGAGCCGCCATTCTTATTAAAGTCATCCAGATAATCACTTAATCCAGTATAATTTACCGCCTCTTTTATATCTAATAAATTTGCTCTTGAACTTATTTTTTGTTTTTGTAAAGCATCAACTGTTTTATATAGAATCAGTGCCGTTTGAGCAATTTTTAATGTTACCTCTGTTGGTTTTCCTTTTTTATGAATGTTTGCTAGAATTTCACATTGTAATTCCGGCTTTGATTTTAAGAATGATTCCAACTCAGACTTTAAAGCTCCTTTAATGTTCAAAAGATTTAGTAGATTATCTCTTCCATTGCATTGACCCTTAGCACAGTCCTGCTGAAAATTAATTGCGTAACAGCAACTTTCGGTCATATACTTGAAGTAATCCCTCAGATCGGCCGTGGCCTTAGCGAGATTGGTGATATAAGTAGTAGGTCCTGTGTTTTCGTTATTCAGCAGATTCTCGAGTTCCTGAGCCTTGATATCTACATCTTCCTGTGACAGACAGTTGGCTACTAAGGGTATCTTGAGCTTGACGGTAAATCGATTGAGGACGCCTTCCGGATTGCTTTCTTTTCCGACAAGGAGGAAGTATGGACTTTCGCTCGCGGCTTGTGTCTCTGCGTTGGCCATGATCTCTTCTGTGAGGCCTTGCTCACCGTTATGGATATAGTACCCGAAGTCAATGACTTTGAAGGATCGGTAGATTTCGGGCAGGGCTGCATTGGCTTCATCGGCCAATGTCGCTATGTTGCCCGTCCCCGTATTGTATCCTGACATATCTGCCAGTTGGACATAGTTGGATTGAGCTATGACCAAGTTCCGGCACAGCAGCACCAGAAAGAGGTGAAGAATGATATTTTTCATGATGTTTCTGTTGAGATGTTTAATTATTGATTTTGATCGTCCGGTACACGTTTACGCCTGCAAATGGAATTTTGTAATTCAGATCCAAATACAATGTATGATCTGAATCAATAGTGAATTCGAATTCTTCAGACCAAAGGAAGGCTATTCGGTTTCCAAAATTCTTTGCAATTACGTCTTCAGGAAGATTTAATCCATGTGCTGTGCCATCCATAACAACCTATGATACCTTGGCAAAACTTACAAACTAAATACTATGGTGCTCTTTAAACTTGTACTGATTACTTAAGGGCTATTATACTTTGGTCTTCTAGTAAATACTATCAAATTCCTGACCAATCCATGGAGCATGGATAATGCTTTCCTAATATAGCTCACTTGAAAACTGCACCTACAAGGGGATCGTTTAGTACATTTTAGTTGAGTTCTGCAATTAAATTCATTGGGTATTCTAAAATAATAAAGCCGCCTTTTTTGCTATTAAGAACAATATCAATTTTCTGAGTTATTAAAACGGGATAATTTTTGGGATAATTTGTTGACTCGAATTTTATTTCTTCATTTAATTGGATCAGGATTCCATTTTCAGAATTGCAAACCAAATCAAAAAATATTTTCTCACTTTTAGTATAAACTATTTTATCCAAATTGCTTATGTCAAAACCGCTATGTTTAAACTTGGTACAAATAATTTTCATTATCAGATGACTCTCATCATGACCAATTACTTTAAGACCATCAACTTTAACACTGATACCTTGGATGCTGATCATTGATTTAAAAGAATTGATACCATTTTTTCTTATTCAGTGGCTCTGATTTTTTATTCGGTCTATAGATGATTCCTTCCTGGTCATCAAAAACTACAAGATTATATTTATTTGCCGTTTTTACTAATTGTGGCATCACCTCTTCAACATATCCTGAACTTATTCCAAGTACTGACATTTCACTATGCACACTTGTAGTTGGATCGTCTAACCAAATATCATCATCAAATACTTCTTCATCTTCTATTGAATCAAGTCTAGATTTTTGCATTGGATATTCCTGCAACATTTCTTCTAGAAATTTCTGCAGTATTGGATCAGGTGTATTTTTATCATCGTGATAGCGCTCGTACATTTCCCAATTTTGCTTCCAAGCTATGTCATCATCTGATGAAATTACATTTTTCGTTATAGATATTACAAAACTCATATTGAATCAGTTTGACAAATAAATACAAATTTAATATATATTCTTTAAGTGTCATATTATTCTAAATTTATATTGGGATCATATTGATTTAATGCATTCTTTAGATTATTATAATAGTCGATTCCGGCTTGTTCTGTGGCCTTTGATCGATAATTGTTAAAGATATCTTTAAACTCAGGATGCTTAGAAATATATGCGAGTATTATTTCTTGATACGGGTATAAACTTAAATTATATATATTTTTCCCATTTGATCGAAAGACTAAATTAGCACATTTTTCTACCGATGAATTGGCCAAATAGAAATCTTCTACAATATTCCAATTTGATTTAAGATGTGTTGCCATATCTATCAATTGCTTTTCTGTAGAGAAGTGATCTTCTGAATTTCTATCTTGTTTATATAAACCTAATTTGGATCCATTTATGGCATAAACACTCCGGTATCTCCAGTTATCTTTTGGATTTTTTATAAAGAGGTTATAGATATCAGAATAGACGACAAATTTTACTCCGACATAATAACTAAACTCAAACCAAGGCCCACTCAAATAGGTTACATTAAAGCTAAATTCACTATGGCCTTCAGCAACTTCTCTTCTATACTCCATATCTTTTGGAAAATATTCAAATCCTCTTTCTAGTAAAAAATCATGGACTTCTATCTTAAACCTCATGTAAATATCTCTTCTAGTCTTTTTCATTATTATTACAATTTATTTAAAAATAAGGGGAGGAATTAAATCATTATTAACATCGTTGGTGACAACTTTAATTTTATTTGATATCAATATTTCATCTCCCTTGAAATATGTTTCGCCTCCGATTTTTGTATCATACTCCAATTTTACCACTTTATTTCCATTTGAGTTAGCTATTTTGGGAAAAGCCACTTTTTGGTTGGTGGTATATTTCAATCCTTCAGTATACTCTCCATTTTCCAATTCATATTTTGTGCCAGATTTATGTTTTGCTTCAATAATTTCAAAAATTATAGGTGGACCTTTTTGAGTAATTTTTAAACCATCAGGTTTAATTACTGTACCATCAACATTCAAAGAAACTTGTCGTGCATCTACTTTATAAATATCCATTACTTTATCTTCATGTTGCTGCCATAATAGGTTGCGTACCTTAACAACATCCTCTGCATCAACTTTCGTGCCATCGGGATTCTCTATTTTTACTTTTCCGTCTTCGTAGGTGGCTCTACCTCTTTTTTCGTTGAGGTATTTTCTCAGTTTGGCCATACCTGCAGAGCCGTACTTGTCGATAGCCAAATAAAATTTGCGTAATGGCCCTACAGCCTTCACCAGCTCTCCTATACTCTTCCAGACCTTTCCCCAGGGGACGTAACCCGCTATGGTGGTGATAATATCAACCGCTCCCCAAAATACATTTCCGGCTGCGATGGAACTGGCTGCCTCAACAAGGCTTTGCAGGTCAGAGAGCTTCGGCATGAGTACAGCAAATGCTATGGTGGCAGCTACTCCAACCAGGACGTAACAAATTAATTGTATGTCTTCGCGACTTAGTTTTCTGATTGTATTTAAGAAGCTTTCAAACTGGCCGGCTATCTGACAGGTTATCTCTGATAGGGCAGCAAGTGGTTCAATCAAGAAATCGATAGCATTCAATTGGGAACCAAAGGCAAGACCTCCGCATTCTTCGTATAA